>JAZQNT010000188.1:0-4918 GCA_045627505.1 Nocardioides sp. | reverse complement strand
CGCGGGTGTCACGGTTGCCGGCGCTGGCCTGGACGAGTCCGTCGACGGCATCGAGTCCACCGGAGACCCGGCCGTCCACCGGACCGGGCATCACGACGTACTCGATGCCCAGGGTGGCGAGTCCCTCGACCGCCTCGGCGGTCGGGGCGGACGTGAGGGTGCGGACGAGCCCGGTGAGGCGTTCGTCCTCCGGGGACAGCCCGAGCACCTCGTCCTCGCCGACCGTGACCCCCTCTCCCCTGCGCACCCGGTAGGTCAGGCCCGAGTCGACGCTGCCGCGGACCACCAGCACGCCGTGCTCCGCGCCGTCCAGCGAGCTCTGCGCCATGTACGCCGGGACCACGTCGGCCTCGTCCTCACCGAAGGCGTTGTCGGCGGCCACCCACCACGCCAGCCCCGAGATCGGGACCAGCGCCGCCACCGCGGCGACGGTGCCGGCCAGCCCGCGCTGCCAGAGCGGATGGCGGCCCGACTGGAGCCGACGCACCACGGCGCCTGCGCCCAGCGTCGCGGCCGTCAGGAGGACACCCTGGATGACGACCACGAAGACGCCCAGGCTCGGCGGGGTGGAGGTGGCCGGGAGCTCGAGCACCACGGCCCCGAGCAGGGCCACCACGAGCGCGGCGGCCAGGGCGACGATCCAGCCGATCAGCACCGGGATGCGGGTCCTGCGCGGCGCCAGGGCCAGCAGGGCCAGGACGAACACCGGGGCACCGAACCATCCGGGAGCGCCCAGGGAGTTGATGCGGCCGACCAGGAGGTCGGTGAAGTCCACCGCGGAGACCGGCAGGCGTCCGGCCTCGAGGAAGAACCCCGCGAACGAGCCCGTGCCCAGCAGGGACAGGATCCACGGCAGCAGCAGCACGGGCACCAGGCCGACGGCCGTGGCCGGCGGGCCCCACACCGAACGGTCCCGCAGCAGCGTGGGGGCGAGCCAGAAGCCGGCAGCCACCACGATCACGGCGGCCAGCAGGGCGAAGAGCCAGACGGCGGGCGTGAAGGCGGTGCCCAGCGCCAGCAGCAGGCCGGTGCGCCACGCGGCCCGCCAACGTCGGTCCGGGTCGGGATCGGCGAAGCCCAGCGCGGCGTGCGCCAGCCAGGGCAGGAGCGCGGCGAAGGCGACCGTGCCGAAACGCCCCTCGCCCCAGGCGCCGGAGGTGGCGGGCAGGAGGGCGTAGGTCACCGAGGCGACCAGAAGCACCCACCGGTTCACCCCGGCAGGGTCGGCGAGGCGGCCGGCCACCCGGAGCAGGCGCCACGCGCCCCAGAGCGCCATGGGCACGGCGAGCACCATGAGCGCGCTCACCACCACGGCCGCGTTGCCACCGGTGAACAGTCCCGCCAGCGCGAAGACGGCGACGTAGGCCGGGGCCGGGACGTCGGTGCCGGTGCCCAACGGGTGTCGGCTCTCCAGGTGCAGCTGCCACCAGGCGCCACTGCTGCTCGGGACCGGCGAGAGCGCACCACCGACGACCTCACCGAAGCCGGCGCGGGCAGCCAGGAGGGCGACCAGCACCACCACCGAGAGCGTGACCGCGACCGGGTTGGTCAGGAACCGGACGACGACACCGCTGTCGTCGTACATCTCGTCCTCGTCGTCGGCCCTGCGCGCGACCGTGGCTGCGGCCAAGGTCGCGCCGGGCCCGCTGGCCGCCTTGGCGGCGCGGCGACGCTCGGCGAGGTCCTGCGCCTGCCCGACCACGGCCCCCGTGACGTCCTGGGCGAAGTCGAGGCCGTGTCGGTAGGGCAACCACCAGGGCGGCCGCAGCGCGTCGACCTCCTCCGCGCTGCCACCGCGGACCGCCCGGCGGCGAGCACGGGCCGCGCGGACCTGTCCGGGATGGCTGTAGACGTTGGCCAGCGCAGCCAGCTCGTCCAACGCCTGCCCCACCGCTCGGACGGAGAGGAACCCGAGCACCCGCAGCAGGGAGCCGAAGAACAGTCGGATCGTGGTCCACAGCAGCCGGCGCGACTCGATGTTGGCCAACAGCACGACGAGGGAGGCGCGACGGCGCTGGTAGTGGGTGTGCTTGCCGGTCAGCGGGGTGCGGCGAATACCGCGGGTCGCCGCCTCCGCGTGGAAGACCACCGCCGAGGGCACCACCAGCGTGGTGTGTCCGGCGGCCGCGGCGCGCCAGCCGAAGTCGATGTCGTTGCCGAAGACGGGCAGCGCCTCGTCGAAGCCGCCCAGCTCCTCGAGCACGTCGCGGCGCACCAGCATGCCGGCGGTGTTGACCGCCAGCACCCGGCGCACCTCGTCGTGCTGCCCCTGGTCGAACTCGCCGCGCTCCAGCCCGGTCTCACGACGACCGGTGCCCGAGACGGTCACGCCCATCTCCAGGAGTCGGCGCAGGGAGGGCCACTCCCGCAGCTTCGGCCCCAGGACGTCGGCGTCGGGGCGTTCCTGCGCAGTGGCGAGGAGACGCTCCAGGGCGTCCGGCGCGGGGCTGGAGTCGTCGTGCAGGAGCCAGATCCACTCGTCCACGCCGGTCTCCCGGGGGCCGAGGTGGGTGAGACCGAGCTGGACCGCCTCGGGGTAGGAGGTGTCGCTGGGCGCGGTGACGGTGCGCGAATCGCCGATCACCCCGAGGAGCTGGTCGAGCGTCCCGTCGAGGCTGCCGGTGTCGACCGCGACCACCCGGTCGACGGAACGGGTCTGCTCGGACAGGCCGCTGAGGACCTGGGGCAGCCACCTCTCACCGTCGTGGGTGACGAGGACGCAGGTGACGATCATTCGAGGGAGCCTAGGACTGGGCGGGGCGGGGGACGAATCGGTCCCGGACTGGCGCCGCCAACGGGTGGTCGGCGACACACCGGGCAAACGTGGACGTCCTCGGGTGTGTCTCCGGACGGAACCGGGGACACGCCCGAGGACGCATCACTGGACGTGCAGTCGTCGCCCCACGGGGCGACGACCCAGACTTCGCGAACCTCAGACTGCGCGCTTCTTGAGCTTGCGGCGCTCCCGCTCGGAGAGGCCTCCCCAGATGCCGAACCGTTCGTCGTTCATCAGGGCGTACTCAAGGCAGTCGGTACGCACGTCGCACGTCAGGCAGACCTTCTTGGCCTCCCTGGTGGACCCACCCTTTTCAGGAAAGAACGCCTCTGGGTCGGTCTGGGCGCACAGAGCGCGGTCCTGCCAACCCATGTCCTCGGCGTCGGAATCCAGGAGAAACAGTTCTCGCATCAGCCCTCGCCCTCTCGACCTGTGACCAACACCACTCCCCGTCCGCGTGGTGCCGGGTACGACACAACTGGAATTACATGCCTGTCGTACCCCGGAAGTCAAGCCCGAGCGTGCTATGTACGGACCAGTTGTCGGGCCCGGCGAGGCTTCGGGCAAAGATATGCAGCATGCGCAACGTCACAGTGCTCTCCGGTGGTATGGGTGGAGCACGCTTCATCCGCGGGCTCCTGCACGGCATCTCGACCTCGACCGTCCCCGGCCTGGACGGCGACGCCCGGGTCACCGTGGTGGCCAACACCGCCGACGACATCTGGCTCCACGGCCTCAAGGTCTGCCCCGACCTCGACACCGTGATGTACACCCTCGGCGACGGCATCGACCCCGACCGCGGGTGGGGACGCCGCGACGAGACGTGGAGCGTCAAGGAGGAGCTGGCGGCCTACGGGGTGGAGCCCACCTGGTTCGGGCTCGGCGACCGCGACGTGGCCACGCACCTCGTGCGCACCCAGATGATCGAGGCCGGCTACCCGCTCTCCGCGGTGACCGCGGCCCTGTGCCGTCGCTGGAACCCCGGGGTCACCCTGCTGCCCATGACCGACGACCGGGCCGAGACCCACGTGGCCGTGGCCGACCCGGAATCGCCCTCGGGCCGCCGGGTCGTGCACTTCCAGGAGTACTGGGTGCGCATGCGCGCCGAGGTCCCGGCCGAGGCGGTCGTGACCGTGGGCCTGGAGAAAACCCGCCCGGCCCCGGGCGTGCTGGAGGCGATCGGGGGCGCCGACCTCGTGATCGTCCCGCCCTCCAACCCGGTGGTCTCGGTGGGCACCATCCTGGGCGTCCCGGGCGTGCGGGAGGCCCTGCGCGACACCGAGGCCCGGGTGGTCGGGGTCTCGCCGGTGATCGCCGGCAGCCACGTGCGCGGCATGGCCAACCAGGTGCTCGCCGCGGTGGGCGTCGAGGTCTCCGCGGCAGGCGTGGGGCTGCACTACGGCGCCCGCAGCGCCGGAGGCGTGCTGGACGGGTGGCTGGTGGACACAGCCGACGCCGACTCGCTGCCCCGGCTGCAGCAAGTAGGACTCGCGGCAGCGGCCGTCCCCCTGCTCATGACCGACGACGAAGCGACCGCCGCGATGGCCGCGGCGGCCGTGGAGCTGGTGCGCTGATGCCCGAGATCTCCGTCCTGGCCCCCGACGGGGTCGGCGAGGTGCGCCCCGGCACCGACCTGGCCGCCCTGGTCACCGAGCTCCTCGACCTGCGCGACGGCGACGTCGTGGTGGTCACCTCCAAGGTGGTCAGCAAGGCGGAGGGCCGCACCCGCCCCGGCGACGACGCCTCCTACGCGGCAGCGCTCGAGGAGGAGACGGTGCGGGTGGTCGCACGTCGCGGCGCGACCCGGATCGTGCGCAACCGCCTCGGTCTCGTGATGGCAGCGGCCGGGATCGACCGCTCCAACGTGGAGGCGGGCACCCTGGTGCTGCTGCCCGAGGACCCGGACGCCTTCGCCCGCGCCCTGCGCGAGCAGCTCCTGGCCCGCACGGGGACGAACGTCGGCGTGGTGGTCACCGACACCGCCGGACGGGCGTGGCGCGACGGCCAGACCGACATCGCGATCGGGGCCGCCGGCCTGGACCCCAGCGAGGAGTTCGCCGGGCAGGTCGACCCCTACGGCAACCCGTTGGAGGTCACCCTGCCAGCGGTCGCCGACGAGATCGCCGGAGCCGCCGAGCTCGC
>JAZQNT010000187.1:0-17200 GCA_045627505.1 Nocardioides sp. | reverse complement strand
ACTTGGTTGCCGGTGACGCGGTCGTCGAAGCGGGCGCCGAGGCTGATGATCAGGTCGCTCTTCTGCAGCCCCGCCACCGCGGCGACGGTGCCGTGCATGCCGGGCATGCCCAGGTGCTGCGGGTGCGAGTCCGGGAAGGCGCCGCGGGCCATCAGGGTGGTGACGACCGGGATGCCGGTGAACTCGGCCAGGGCACGCAACTCACGGGCCGCGCGGGAGCGGATCACGCCGCCACCGACGTAGAGCACCGGCTTGCGGGCGCCGACGATCAGGCGGGCCGCCTCGCGGATCTGCTTGCTGTGCGGGCGGGTGACGGGACGGTACCCGGGCAGGGTGATCTCGGTCGGCCAGGTGAAGGTCGAGGTGGCCTGCAGGGCCGACTTCGTGACGTCGACCAGGACCGGGCCGGGACGTCCGGTGGAAGCGATGTGGAAGGCCTCGGCGATCACGCGCGGGAGCTCCGCGGGGTCGGTCACGAGGAAGTTGTGCTTGGTGACCGGCATCGTGATGCCGCGGATGTCCGCCTCCTGGAAGGCGTCGGTGCCGATCAGCGACTGGCCGACCTGACCGGTGACGGCCACCATCGGCACGGAGTCCATGTAGGCGTCGGCGATGGGGGTGACCAGGTTGGTGGCACCGGGGCCGGAGGTCGCCATGCAGACACCGACCTTGCCGGTGGCGGCGGCGTATCCCTGCGCGGCGTGGCCGGCAGCCTGCTCGTGGCGCACCAGCACGTGACGGATCTGCGTGGAGTCCATCAGGGGGTCGTAGGCCGGGAGGATCGCACCACCGGGGATGCCGAAGATGTCCGTGACGCCGGCGTTCTCCAGGGACTTCACCAGGCTCTGGGCCCCGGTGAACGTGCTGCCCTGCTCGCTCATCTGTGTTCTTCTTCCTCTACTGCGCTGCTCGTCCGCCCGTGGCGGCCAACTGTGTGTGCCCAACAAAAAACCCCCCGGCCGGTGACGGCAACGGAGGGTGACGCGTGATCGGAGGACTTCTCGGTCCTCAGGTCACACGTCGAGTACGTACGAGAATGTCTGTGCGCATGTACGTAGGGTTGCCGTCAGGTGGCACCCACGTCAAGTGATTCTGTCACGCTGTACCGAATGTTGAACATGTGATCCCAGATACTGGCGGCCCACGGGCCACGGTGAAACGCACGTCACATGCCGAGTGGAACGCAGGTCACACGCCTCGTGCCGACCTTCACCGCCGCCCGCGAACCGCCCCCAGCAGACGGGAACCCCATGTGGCTCGGCCTGGGGTGGCTCGGCCCGGGGTGGCTCGGCCCGGGGTGGCTGCCCCGGGTCGGTCCGTCCTGGCAGGACTCACGGGCGGAAGTGCCCACCCCGGCACCCGAGCCAGGTGCGCGTCCAGGTCGATGCCTTGCCAGAGCGGTGCTCCCTCGGCACGGGCGAGGAGGCGCACCGCCGGGTCGCCGTGCAACGCGGAGGGCAGCAGCACCCGGTAGCCGCAGCCGAACTGGGCCTCGGGGTGCTTGGCGACCACGTCAGGCCGCTCCTCACGCACCACCACTGGCGCGTGGATGGTGCCGTCGCCGCCACGGAGGGCGAGCTCCACCGCGGCGCCTCCGTCCGGGACGTGGCTGAACGCCCAGCCCCGGACCTCCACCCGCACGGCACCGCTCCGGGCGCCGGTCGTCGGCCCCGGAATCACCTCCGCACACCCGTCCACCCACCACTCCAGGTGGGTCGCCCACCCGGGGTGCCGGACGTCGAGGGCGGGCACCGGTACACCACGCAGCGCGCGCAGCATGCGCTCCACGAGGAGCGGATCGGCCAACAGGTCGGCCTCCACCTCGGCAGCCCGGGCCAGGATCCACCCGCGCGACTCCTCGAGGAGGTGCCGGGTGCCGGTCTCGCGACGGAACCGTTCGCGCCCCTCGACCAGCGCCGCCACCGCTGGGTCGGGGAAGGACGCGGTCAGCACGGGGCCGGGCGCGGGGAGGTAGCCGTCCCGGTTGGTCCGGTAGGACGAGTGCGCCTCAGACCGGCGGTGCGCCTTCTTGAGCGATGCCAGGTACTCGACGTGCGAGCGGTTGAGCGCGTGCAGGATGAAGGCCTCCGGAAGGGCACCCCGCCGCGCCGCGAACTCCTCCGCGGTCAGGAAGCTGCCCCACTGCTGCTCGGCCTCGCGGCCGGTGACCAGCGGGAACTCCTCGCGCAGCAGCAACCTGCGGCCCGAACTCACCAGGGCGGTGTGCGGGCGGACCTGCTCCAAACGGTCGTCGAGGCGGACCACCGACTTCACGTGCCGGTCCGCGACGATGCGCAGACCCTCCCCCACAGGAGCGCTGAAGGGCGCCCGATCGGGGTCGGGGAGGTCGAGGACCCAGGGGAAGGAGACGACCGCGACCTCGTCATCCTCGGGCAGGAAGTCATGGATCGACGACGTCAGGTCCGCCGGCACCCAGTACTCGTCGAGATCCAGGAAGGCCGCGTGGGTGAACCCCTCCTGACGCGCCTTGCGGGCCATCCTGGCGTAGGCGCGGTGCTGGAAGTACTTGCCCCGACGCACGGAGTCCTCGAGCAGCTTGTCCGCCACCCGGAAGGTGACGTCGTCCCGGACCGCGCAGATCGCCTCCATCACGCGCACCGAGGGGTCCGTGCTGCCGTTCACCCACACCTCGACCGCGTCGAAACCCAGGTGCAGGTGGTGGTGGATCCAGTCAACGAGGGACGCCCCCTCGTTCTGGGCGATCGCACAGAGCTTCACCCGGTGGCCAGACGCGGAGCCGGACGCGGGGTCGCTGCACGGAACGGTGTCGAGGGCACTCACCGGGCGAGGGTACTCGTCGCGGACCTCTCGGGGCTGAGTCGACCTACCCGGTCTCAGGTGGTGGTGTACTCGTTGTGGTAGATCGACGTTGCGCCGCGGGCGGCGGTCACCAGGGCCGGGGTGTTGCCCTGGACCCGGGCCAGCGCGGCTTCACGCCGGCTCCCCGCCACGTCGGAGCGCCTGGAGCGCCGGACCGCCAGCGGTGTGCTCACCACCCGACTCTGCGGGTCGACCACCTGGGTGCCGCGGGCACCCTTGACCCTGGCGCTGCGCATCAGGGTGGGGATCGTGTGGAGCTTCTTCTTCTTGCGACGGGCTCGCCGCACGCCCTCGGCCACCAGGAGGGCGGTGTCGAAGCCGAGCAGCGCGAAGGCGTCGGGACGTCCGCCGTGACGACGCTTCCAGGTGCGCGCCAGCGCCCGGGCCAAGGAGTTCTCGCCCGCGGGGAGCCAGGACGAGGCGGTCCAGACGCGCGCCTTCGCCAGCACCGAGCGGCTACCGGCCTTCGGTTCCAGGGTCAGCGGGTCCACGACGATCTGCGCCTGGACCCCAACCTTGCGGCACGCGGTGACGATGTCGGTGGCGCGTCGACCGTAGGCGTGCACCCGGACCACAGCTGCCCCGGAGTCCCGGGCGGCGCGAGCAGCCTCCTCCACCCCGGGGGTGGCCTGGTGCGTGAGGGCGCGGCCCAGCTCGCGCCCACCGGACGAGGTGAAACCACGGGTGAAGGCGTAGACCGAGTCGTAACCAGCGTCGGGGGCGGCGACCACCGTGAACAACGAACGCCCCATACGGCGTGACGCCCAGGAGCCTGCGGCATAGCCCGCCTGCCACAGTTGGAGCGAGTTGACCAGGGCGCCGTCGAGCCGTGTCACGGCGACCTGCGCCCCGGTGTTGGCCACCACGAGCGCCACCTTCTTCTCCCGGCACAGGTCAGCGACCTGGTCCAGGACGGGCGTGGCGACAGCCGCCACCAAGACTTTGGCGCCCGCAGCGATGAGCTTCTCCGCCCCTCTTCTCGCCTCGCCGGGCCCCACTCCGACCTCGCGGTGGTGCAACTCGATCCTCATCCCCGCACGGGTGGCGCCGATCCGGAAACCCTGCACCAGCCGTGTCCCGGACCCGTTCGCGCCGAGGCCACGGGCGAGCAGCACCCCGACGTGGACCTCGGCCCCCTGGAGCGGACGCGGCCCGGCCTCGGCGTCGGGGGCTGCTGCCACCGACGCCACGGCGGTCGCGGCCAGGCCTCCGACCAGGGTGACGCGCCGGGAGAGGGGGCGAGCGGTGGACCATGCGCCGGCGGTGACTCCGGGCGAGGTGACGGGGTCGTGGGACGGAAGCAGGGGGTCGGTCATCGGGGCTCCTCGAGGAGGGCGGGCAGGACGCCGCGCGACGTCTGCGCAGCACGGCACGGAAGGACGGGGACGCTCATGGCCGAGCCGGGAAGATGCCCTGCAACGCGATGCAGTAGTTGAGGGTGAGGTAAGGCATCAGGTTGTTGTGCGGCAGCCCACCACCGGCCGGGGTGAGCGCAGTGGCCTCCATCACCCCGTCCGTCCCCGAGCGGGGCGGGCCCGGGGCGTACCTGTCCCCCGGGGCGCTGACGGCCAGGCTCGCCCTCTCCGCGGCCTGACGCGTGCTGGCTCGTGACTCGGAGACCTTCACCTCGTGCGTGTGCATCGGGATTTCCGACGCCAACAGGGTGACCGTCTCCGACCCACCCGTCTCGCCCAGGTCGTGGAGTGAGAGCCCCGGGCCCTGCCCCGGGTGCATGAGGACCTGACCCTGGATGTTGGGCAGGGCGAAGGTCGACCTCCCGTCCCCTCCGTAGGTGGTGCCCAGGAGCGAGAACAGGGCGGTGTTCTGGCTGATCGGCAGGAGTTGGCCGTCGCAGAACGCCCACCCCGTGGGCGGGAAGTTGCAGGCCAACACCCGGATCTCTCCGACGAACTGCTCAGTCATGGGAACTCCTCAGGTCTGGGACGGGAACACGCCGAACAACGAGATGATGTGGTGGACGCACAGGTAGGGCTGGACGTTGTGGTGGGGCTGAGAACCGCCGACGGGGTCCAGCGTCACCCCGCCCCCGGCCGTGGCAGCCGCGCCGACGAACGTCCGCGTGGTCGCAGAGGTGCCGACCAGGGCACCCGCCGGTGAGTCGACGGTCCCGGGGGTCGTCGAGGCCAGCAGCCGGTGGCCATGGACGGGAATCTGCTGGACCGTGAGGGTGACCTCTTCCACGCCGCCCTGCTCTCCCAGCGTGTAGGAGGTCCCGGACGACGCAGTTCCCATGTGCACCGGGACCCGCCCCCGCAGGTCGGGGAGCGCGAAGGTGTCTTGCCCGTCACCACCGTAGGTGGTGCCGACGAGCTGGAAGAGGGTCTCGTACTCGCTGATCGGCAGCACCTGGCCCTCGCAGAACATCCATCCCGCCGGCGCGAAGTTCCCGGCGAACATGCGGATCTCGCCCACGTACGGCGCCATGCTTGTGCTCCTTCTCTGTTCGGACGTGCTCAGTTCTGGGACGGGAAGATGCCCTGCAGCGCGATGCACCAGTTCAGGACCAGGTGGGGCTGCCTGTTCTCGTGCGGTTGGCTGCCGCCGACGTCGGTGACGCTGGCCGGGTCGAGGGCCACGAGTTGCTGGGCCTCGGCCGCAGGCACGAATCCGTTCGGGGCGCCCGCGAGGTAGTGGCCCTTGCCGGTGGTCGTGGTCGCGTCGGTCGTCAGCGCCCGGGGGGTGTGCGTGTGGGGAGGCAGTTCGGAGATCGACACGGTGTGACGCTCAGCGCCTCCCGCCTGTCCCTGGGCGAACCCCGCTCCCCTGTGGATCCCCGTGCGGCCCCGCAGGTCGGGCAGCGCAAAGGTGGTCTGCCCGTTGCCGCCGTACGTGGTGCCCAGCAGGGAGAAGAGCGCCTGGTTCTGGTTGATGGCCAGCATCTGCCCGTTGCACAGCGCCCATCCCCTCGGGGGGAAGTTGAACGACATCAGGCGCAGTTCGCCCAGGAAGGGGGTCTCACTCATGCGGAGTTCCTCTCGTCGATGTGATGGTTCGCGTCGTCAGCCGAGGACGGGGGCCTCGCACCGGGCAACCGTGGATCCCGCAGCGCCGGTCACCGTGGCCGGGGCATTGTTGTTCAGGTTCTGCAGGGCGATGGCCGCGGCGCGTGACTGGGCGTCCACGTAGCTCCACACGTTGGCAGCGGCGTCCACCGCGATGGCACCGGCGGTGTTGCCGCGCAGGTCGGTGCACACCGCGCCCGCACCGGCCAGGACCTCGACGCCCCCGGCCCCGAAGACGTTGTCGGTCTGCGTCACGTCGAGGTCCGGCGTTCCGCTGCTGGCCACCACGCTGACCGCCTCGGCGCACGAGGCCACGTGGTTGGCCGCCACCGAGGCCCGCAGCACCGAGCTGCCCTCGGCATCCAGGAGGATGCCGACCCCCGTGCACGAAGTGGCACCCACCCGGTTGCCCGTCACCGCGGCGTCGAGGCGCCCGGGCCCGGACGTGCTGAGCGCGATCGCGGTCCCACGGCTGGCGCGGATCTCATTGTTCCTGATGTCGGCGCGCACGCCCCCGGTCCAGCCCGTACCCGCCCCCTGCACGAGGAAGCCCTGACCGGTGGTGCCGGTCTGAGCGGTGACGGTGTTGCCGGTGACCACCGCCTTCGGGGTCCCGGTGCCGGACGCGGCGAGCTGGAACTGGTCGCCCCGGTGGCCACTGAAGGTGTTCCCGGTGACGGTCACCGTGGGAGCGGCCACGGACGAGGTCACCACCCGCAGGCCGTCGCGGCCCGTTCCGCCGGACAGGCTCGTGGTGAGCGTGGAGTCGACGACGCTGACGGCGGCATTGCTCGACGTGGTCACCACCACTGCGGAGTCACCCGCGTCACGCACCGACGTGCGCAGGAGGCTCAGCGCAGTCGGGCCGGTGGGCGCGGTGACCCGGATGGCGTCCTCCTTGCCTCCGCTCACCGAGGAGTCGGTGAGGCTGAGGCCACCGGTGAGCGACGTCGCGCGGACCGGCGAGGTGCTGGTGTCACTCACCACCGCAACCCGGGTGAGGTCAGCACCGGTGCCCCCCGAGAGCTCCACCTGCTTGAGCGTGCCGCCACTGGCCGCGGCGGTGGCACCGGTGACGACGATCCTGCCCTGGGCCCCGGACGTGGTGCTGGTGGCCCGCAGCCCGCCGTTGGGGGCATCAGCCTTCGTCAGGGTGATGCCGTCGGTCGCGACCATGGCGTTGGTCAGCGAGAGGGCGTCGTGCCTGGTCGAGCTGAGCTCGTTGCCGCTCCCGCCCACCGCCAGGGTGACGCCGGTGGCACGGAGCGCGTGGCTGTCAGCCGCGATCGTGAGCCCGCCCTCGAAGCGGACGGTTCCGCTGCCGCTGAGGTCCACGCCCACCTGGTTGGTCGTCGCGGTGGCGGTGACCGGAGCGGTGAAGACCGCGGTGCCGGCCAGGTTGAGCGACAGGAGACTTCCCCGACCAGACACAGGAGCCCTGACCGTGAGAATCGCACCGCTCTGCTGTCCGCTCGCCACCACCGCGGCCGCGGTGCTGGACGCCTCGACCAGCGCCTGCGCGCCGACGAGGCCGGTACCGGTCCCGTTGGCCCTGAGCGCCGCCGCCGCGGAACTCGCGCTCAGCACGATGCCGTCGGCGGCCGAGTTCGCTGCCAGGGTGAGCGCGGGCGCGGACGTGCTGGCGTTGAGGGTGGCAACGCCTCCCGGGTTGGCGGCACGCAGCACCGCTCCCCCGTCGCCGTCTGTCAGGTCGACCTTGGGACCGAAGACCCGCTGGCCCTCGCGGAGCGTGAGCGGGCCGTACGAGCCCGGGGCGACGTCGAAGTGGTCGCCGTCCTGGCTGGCGGTCACCTCGGTGACGTCGTCGAAGGGCAGCGCGCTGGTGCCCGTGCCGCCCGTAGCCCCGTCACGGACGTACCAGATCACCCGGGAGCCGATGGTGACGGTGACCGAACCGGTGGCGGACAGACCGGTGGTGGAGACGACGGTGTAGGTGATCGTGTCGGTGACGCTTCGCCTGCCCGCGGTCGGCTGATAGCGGAAGATGCCGTCGGGAGCGATCGTGTAGGTGCCGTTGGTGCTGGTGCCGCTGACTCTCGTCTGGCCCTGCGGGACGGCGATGCTCAGCGTGCCGCCACCCGGGCGCACGGTGTCGTTGGCGAGCAGCGACACGCTGGGGGCCAGCGCGGTGTTGCCGATCGCGTCGAACCTCTCCCCGGTCACGCTCGGCGGCGCCGGGGTGACCGCGACCGTGACCGTCTTCGTCGCAGTGAGCCCACCTCGGTCGGTCACGGTGACGGTGGCCTCGACGCTGGGCGCCTGCGCGTGGCTGAGCGCGCCCGCCACGACCAGCGACGAGCCCTGGACTGCGAACGGTCCGCCCGTTGGCACCGACCAGGTGAGCTGGTCCCCCGCGTCGGGGTCGGTGCCGGTGAGGCTCGCGACGGTGGCGCCGACGGCTGCGTCCTCCCGGACGGTCGCGGTGGAGCCCGAGGTGACGCTCGGAGCCTCGTTGACGTCGGTGACGTCCACGGTCAGGGCCTGCTCCACCCACAGTCCGCCGGAATCGGTGGAGCGCACCCGCACCCGCTTGGTCGGCGTGACTTCGTGATCGAACGCGGCCGTGGTCCTCAGCGTGTTCCCGACGAGGGTGAAGCCCGCGTTATCAGTGCTGCCCGTGCCCGTCACCAGGGTGTAGGTGTGGCTGTCGACCACGTCGGGGTCGGTCGTGTCGAGGACGAGTGCGGTGGTCCCGACCGCACTGTTCTCGGCCACGTTGCCGGCCCCCGTCACCGCGGTGGGCTGCTCGTTGACGTCGGCGACGTCGACGGTCCGGGAGAAGGTCGCGATGTCGCCCGTGGCGTCGACCACCCTGATCTCGACCTCGTAGGAGCGCCGGGACTCGTGGTCGAACACGGCGGCCGTGCGGAGGGTGCTCCCGTCGAGGGTGAAGAACGCGTTGTCCGCCGCCGACGGGAGGGTCACGCTGTACGGCGCGGTTCCCCCCGTGACGGTGATGGCGCCGGCGCTCGTCCCCACCGGCTGGTTCTCCGGGACTTCGCCCGCGACCGGCCACGACACCTTCAGGAGGTCCCGGAGCGTGATGGTGTGCACGACCGTGAACGACTGCTCGGCGCGGTCGGGTCCCCACGAGTCGAACGCCCGGACCGCGACCTGGAGCTCGGTGGCACTCAACGAGTCCAGCGGCCTGGCCACCACGAGCTCCTCGCCGTCCACGGAGAAGTAGCCGGCACCGGAGTGCGTCCCCGGGATCGACGCGACCGCGAGAGCCGGCTTCCTGGCGTCGGGGTCGACCGCGCTGAGACGTCCCACCACCGTGCCCACCGGCGCGGACCGGTCCACGACGACGGCCGACAAGGAGATCCCCGTGGTGGGCTCGTTGACGTCGGCGACCCCGTGCTCGGAGTCGGCTCGGACCGTGTTCGTGCCGTCGGCGAGGGTGAAGCACAACCGCACCGTCGAGGTGGTCTCGGCGTCGAGGGGCGCCCGGACCTTCAGGGTGACGTCGTCGCCGCTCCGGGTCGAGGAGACCAGGTGGTTCTGCGGCGTACGACCGGACCCGCAGGAGGCGTCCCACGCGAAGGTGACGTCGTCCCCCTCGGGGTCGCTCAGCCCCACGGTGACCGAGGACTCGGAGTCGTTCTCCACGAACGTGCCGGTGACCGTGTACGACGGAGCCTCGTTCACGTCGGCGACCGTGACGGTGCGGGTGAACACCCAGCGCCGGTCGTCTGCGTCGTCAACCTGCACGGTCACCGCGTAGGAGTCGCGCGCCTCGTGGTCGAAGACCTGCGTCGCGGTGAGACGGCCCGCGCTGCTCAGGGCGAACTGGGCACCCTCCACGAGCGTGAAGGCGTACGGCGCCCTGCCACCGGACGCGGACAGGTCGGCGACGGTGCTGCCGATCGTCCGGTTCTCGTCGATGGCGAGCGTCGTGGGGGTGAGGGTCAGCGTGGTGTCGGCCAGCACCTCCACCTCGACCTCCCCGCTGAAGGTCTGGCTGCTCCCGGCCCACGTGTCGGTGACCTCGACCTCGACCGTGTGCCTCCCCACCTGGCTGAGCAGACGGGAGTCGGTGCGCAGGACGTCCCCGTCGATGCTGAAGTGCCCCCCGGGGTTTCCGCCATCGGCGAAGACATAGGCACGGGTGCCACCGGCGTCGGCGTCGGTGACACCGAGCGTTCCGACCGCGGTGCCGGCCGGCATCGACGCCAGCACCTGCGTGTGGCTGAGCGTGATCGCGGTGGGGGCGTCGTTGCGGTCCGCAACGGTGATCGTGAACACCCTCTGGGTGCTCAGCTCCCCGTCGGAGACCTGCAGGCGCACCGAGCGGGTCGGTGTCGTCTCGTGGTCGAGGGCACGAGCCGTGCGCAGCTCGCCGCCGACGACCACGAAGTCGTCGTTGTCGGCGCTGCCGGTGCCCGCCACCAGGGCGAAGGTCAGGTCGTCCCCCTCGGGATCGACCGCGGAGAGGGCTCCCACCGTGGCCCCGGCAGTGTTCTCGGGCACCGTGGTGCCGTCCAGCGCCGGGGCGCCCGGCGCTTCGTTGACGTCACCGACGGTGACCGTGAGCTCCTGGCGGAAGGAGACGCCCGCGCCCGTTGCCTGCACCATGACCGTGCGCCTCGGCGTTGACTCGTGGTCGAAGGACCGCAGGGTGCGCAGCTGGGCGCCGTCGACGCGGAAGTCGGCGTTGTCCTCCTCGCCCGCGGGCAGCGTGAACGTGACGGGCGAGTCGTGCAGGCCGTCGAGGTAGGCCAGCTCACCCACCAGGGCAGGGGCCACGGCGTTCTCGGCCACCGTGCTCGGGGTCAGGGAGATCCGGCGCGCCTCGAGCAGGTCGAGGGTGACGACCTGGCTCAGGGACTGGGCCTGACCGGGCGTGTGCCACGGGTCCTCGACGTGCAGCCTCAGCGTCAGCGTGCCCGGTGCGAGGGTGGCCAGGGGGCGGGCCACCGTGAGCTCGTTCCCGTCCACCGTGAAGTGGCCGGCCCCGGAGTGCGCCAGCGGCACGGAGGCGTCGGAGAAGACATGTGCGGTGTGCGCGTCCTGGTCGGTGGCGGTGATGGTCGCGACGACGTCGCCCACCGCAGCGTCCTGCCGCAGTCGCGTGTGCGACAGGGTGATGGCCGTGGGGGCGTCGTTGCGGTCGCGCACAGTGACGGCGAACGCCTTCTCCGCGGTCAGGTCACCGTCGGAGACCCGGACCCGGACTGATCGGATGGCCCCGGCCTCGAAGTCCAGGCCGCCCCGGGTGCGCAGCTCGCCGTCCACCACCTCGAACTCGGCGTTGTCGGCGTCTCCGGTGCCGGAGGTCAGGGTGAAGGTGAGGTCGTCGTCGTCCGGGTCGGTCGCAGCCAGGTCGCCCACCTCGGCGCCGGCCGCGTTCTCGTCCAGCACGGAACCGCTCAACGTCGGGAGGCTCGGGCGTTCGTTCACGTCGACGACGGTGACGGTGACGGCCCGCTCGACGGTCACGCTGCCGTCACTGACCGCGATCCGCACCCTGCGGGTGGCCGACTCCTCGAAGTCGAGGGCGCCACGAGTGCGCAAGGTGGTCCCGGTGACGGCGAAGAGGTCGTTGTCGTCGTCACCGGTACCGGTGGCCAACGAGTAGGTCAGGGTGTCGCCGTCCTGGTCGGTGGCGGAGAGCAGCCCGACGGTCTCGTTCGCCCTGTTCTCCTCCACACGGGCGTTGTCGAGCGTGGGGCCCACGGGTGCGTCGTTGCGGTCGAGGACCGTCACCCTCACCGCGAGGGTGCGGGTGTGAACCCCGTCCCCGACCGCCAGCGTCACCTCACGGGTGGCCGCCTCCTCGTGGTCAAGCGCGCCGTCGGTGCGCAGCTGCGCACCGACGAGGCGGAACAGCGCCGCATCCTGGCCCGGGACCAGTGACCAGGTGAGGGCGCGTCCCTCCGGGTCGACCGCGCTGAGAGTGCCGACCAAGGCGTCGGCGGCGTTCTCGGCCACCTCATCGCCGTCGATCGCCAGCCTGTGCGGCGCCTCGTCCACGTCGAGGACGCGGACGGTCATCCGGGACTCCGCAATCAGGCCACCGGAGTCGGTCACACGCACCCGCACGGTGCGGGTGGCCTTCTCCTCGAAGTCGAGCCCGCCCTTGGTGCGCAGCTCGGCGCCGGCCACCCGGAACAAGACGTTGTCGTCGTCGCCGGGTCCGCCGACCAGGCTGAAGGTGTGGGTGTCGTCGGCGTCCTCGTCGGCAGCGGACAGGGACCCCACCACGGTGTCGGCGGCGTTCTCCGGCACCTCGTCGTCGTCGATCGCCGGCGCTCCGGGGGCCTCGTGGAGGTCGGTGACGGAGATCGTCCAGCTCTCGACGGCGCGCCGGCCGGTGGGGTCGGTGGCGGCCACGCGGACCTTGCGGGTTGCCGACGCCTCGTGGTCGAGGACGACGGCGGTGCGCAGCTGGTCACCGTCGACGCTGAACAGGGCGTTGTCGTCGTCCCCGGCACCGGCGACCAGCGTGTAGGTGACCGGGTCACCGTCCGGGTCGTGGGCCGAGAGCGTTCCTACCCGGGTACCGACGCGGGCACCCTCGTCGACCGCCCGCGGGCTCAGCGCCAGTCGGGTCGGGGCCTCCTCGACGTCCAGGACGTCCAGCTCGTGGGTGAGCGTCTGGCTCAGCCCGTCGCGGTCTGTGACCCGAACCCGGACGGTGCGGGTGGCGGACTCCTCGTGGTCCAGGACCGCGGCGGTCTGCAACCGGGTGCCGGTCACCTCGAAGAGGGAGTTGTCAGCGGCACCCGGGACCAAGGTGTAGGTGAGGGTGTCGCCGTGGTCGGGGTCCTGGGCACGCAGGGTGCCCACAGCGGTCCCGACAGGACTGTTCTCCACGACCGAGGTGTCAGTGAGCTCGAGCCCGCGCGGCACCTCGTTGACGTCGGTGACCCGGATCGTGAGGACCTTCTCGAAGCGACGCTTGCGGGCGTCTGCCGTGCGCACCCTGATCGTGTGGGTCTGCGCGGCCTCGTGGTCGAGCCCGGCAGTACGCGTCACGACACGGTTGCCCCGCAACGCGAAGAGGGAGTTTCCGGACGAGCCGCGTCCGTCCACCAGGCGGAAGCGGTGCGCGTCACCGTCGTCGGGGTCCACGGCGGTGAGCGAGCCCACCACGGCCCCGGCGGCCAGGTTCTCCCGCACGACGCCGCCGTCCAGGGTGATGTCCTCGGGAGGCGTGTTGCGCATCGTGTGGCGCTTCTCCCCCGACCGGCACGTCTGCGGGTGCGGGACCCAACGAACCGTGCGGCCCGGGACCACGCAGTAGAGGTTCTTGTGGTTGCCGAGCGCGTGCACCTGGAAGCCTTCGGCACGCGCACAGGCCTTCGCCGAGCGTGAGAGCTTCACGACGCCGTCCGGCAGGAGGCAGACCGTGCGGGCTGCGACCGGCGTGAAGGAGATCTTCTTCCTGCCCTTGCCACAGGACTGCCCGGCCCTGCGGTGGCTGATCACCCGGGTGCTGGTCTTCACGCATCCTCGGGTGATGGCCGGCGCTCCGGCGATGCGACGGGGCCGGGGATCGTTGCGGACCTCGGCCGAGACCACCTCGGGTTCGGCCGTGGGACGTGCCTGTGCGCGGGCCTTCTGCCGACCGGTCGCGCCCCCGATCGGGTCGACCGGGGCGGCCGCAGCAGCGGCGGCCAGCGGGACCGCTCCCCCGCCAGCACTCGCCGGCGCGCTGCTCAGCGAGCCGGTGGCAGCGACGAGGGTGAGGGCCAACAAGGCAACGAGAGGTCGGGCTGCGACGCGAGAGTACACCGGGCTCCTGTTGAAAACGGCGCCACGAGCACCCTTTGTGCACGGAGGTGGCCAAGCGAGTCTGCGTCCCAAAATCAACTATGTCTGAAAAACACTGCAATTGGTCCCACTTTTCTGCGCCCGACCGGCTCGCCGGGCGCTCAGGACGTGACCGCTCCCCTGCTCGCCGACTGCACCAGCGTCGAGTACTTGCCCAGCACCCCGTGGGTGAACTTGGGCAACAGCGGCTCCCACCCGTCCCGGCGCCGGGCCAACTCGTCCGCGTCCACGTGCAACTCCAGCGTGCGCTGTGCGATGTCGAGGGTGATCCGGTCCCCGTCGCGCACGAACGCGATCGGTCCGCCGTGCGAGGCCTCCGGAGCGACGTGACCGATGCACGGACCGGTGGTGCCACCGGAGAAGCGGCCGTCGGTGATGAGCAGGATGTCCTTGCCGAGTCCTGCCCCCTTGATCGCGCCGGTGATGGCGAGCATCTCGCGCATCCCCGGACCGCCGGCCGGGCCCTCGTAGCGGATCACCACCGCGTCGCCGGGCGCGATCCGCCCCGCGGTCAGGGCGTCGAGGGCCGCACGCTCGCGTTCGAAGACCCGCGCGGTGGCCGTCACCACCTCCGCGTCGAACCCCGCCGACTTGATCACCGCGCCCTCGGGGGCGAGCGATCCCTGCAGCACGGTGATGCCGCCGGTCCGGTGGAGCGGCGCGGAGACCGGGTGGATCACCTTCCCGTCGACCTCTCCGGGCGCGAGGTCCTCGAGGTTCTCCGCCATGGTCCGTCCGGTGACGGTGAGCACGTCCCCGTGCAGCAGTCCGGCGTCCAGAAGCGCCCGCAGCACCACCGGGATGCCACCGGTGCGGTCGACGTCGTTCATCACGTAGCGCCCGAACGGCTTCATGTCGGCCAGGTGCGGCACCCGGTCGCCGATCCGGTTGAAGTCGTCAAGCTCGAGCTCGACCTGCGCCTCGTGCGCGATCGCCAGCAGGTGCAGCACCGCGTTGGTCGAGCCCCCCAGGGCCATGGTCACCGCGATCGCGTTCTCGAACGCCTCCCGGGTGAGGATCTGCCGGGCGGTGATCCCTTGGCGCAAGAGCTCCACCACCGCCTGGCCGGAGCGGTGGGCGAACCCGTCCCGCCGACGGTCGACGGCCGGCGGGGCGGCCGAGCCCGGCAGGCTCATGCCCAGCGCCTCGCCGATGGCAGCCATCGTGTTGGCGGTGTACATCCCGCCACAGGCCCCCTCGCCGGGGCAGATCGCTCGCTCGACCCGGTCCACCTCCTCCTCGGTGATCCGCCCGGCCAGGCAGGCGCCGACCGCCTCGAAGGCGTCGATGATCGTCACCTCGCGACCGTCCACGTACCCCGGCATGATCGAGCCGGCATAGAGGAAGACCGAGGCCAGGTCGAGGCGGGCCGCCGCCATCAGCATCCCGGGAAGCGACTTGTCACACCCGGCGAGCAGCACCGAGCCGTCCAGCCGCTCCGCGCTCATCACCACCTCGACGGAGTCGGCAATGACTTCGCGGCTCACCAGCGAGTAGTGCATGCCGTCGTGGCCCATCGAGATCCCGTCGGAGACCGAGATGGTGCCGAACTCCAGCGGGTACCCACCGGCGGCATGCACCCCGTTCTTGACCGCCTTGGCCAGCCGGTCCAACGACAGGTTGCAGGGGGTGATCTCGTTCCACGACGAGGCGACCCCCACCTGTGGCTTGGCGAAGTCCTCGTCGCCCATGCCGACGGCGCGTAGCATACCGCGGGCCGCCGCCTTCTCCAGCCCGTCCGTGACGTCGCGCGACCGCGGCTTCACGTCGACGTGCTCCGGGTCGACCTGCACCGGACCCTGCTCCGGGCCGGCCCCCTGCCCGTCCACCACTCCGCGCTCAGTCATTGGTCCGACTCCGGAACGCCGCCAGGGCCAGCGGGGCGAGCACCGCGGTCAGCAGCACCGTCCACCCGAGCGTGGCGACGATCGGGTTCTGCAACGGCCAGGCCGCACCCGCGGCTGCCGGTTCTGCGTTGCCCCACAGCTCCCTGACCGCCTGCACGAGCGCCGAGATCGGATTCCACTCCGCCAGCGTCCTGAGCCAGTCGGGCATTCGCTCGGTCGGCGCGAAGGCGTTGGAGAGGAAGGTGATGGGGAACATCACCGTGAACATCACCCCGTTGACCGCCTCGACCGAGCGCAGCCGGGAGCCGACCAGGATGCCCAGCCAGATCATCGCGAAGGCCCACAGCACCAGCAACCCGTAGGCCAGGACGGCGTCCAGCACCGACCCGCGGATCCGCCACCCGACGACCAGGCCGGTCAGGCTCATCACCACGATCCCGATGGAGGAGTGGATCAGGCTCGAGAAGCTGCGCCCCACCAGGACCGACGCCAGCCGGATCGGCAGGGACCGCATCCGGTCCACGATGCCCTTCTCGATGTCGGCCGTGAGCCCGACGGCGACGATGAACGAGGCGAAGGCCATGGTCTGCGCCATGATCCCGGCGAGCAGCCACTCCCGGTACCCCGACGAGGCACCATCCACCGCGATCGCGCCGCCGAACACGTAGGCGAACAGCATCACGAACATCACCGGCTGCAGGGTGACGTCCATCAGCATCTCCGGCATCCGACGGATGTGGATCAGGTTGCGCCGGGTGATCACCCAGGACTGCTGCAGCAAGGACGTGCGCCGGATCTCCGGCCGCTCCAACCTGGTCGACCTCACCGGCAACTGCTGGCGCTGCTCCACCTCGGTGTGGGTCATCGCTCGTCCCCCTCCCCCGCCTCGAGGGCGGTCTCGTCGTTCTCCTGCTCGGCCCGGCGACCGGTGAGGTGCAGGAAGACGTCGTCCAGGCTGGGACGTTGCAGCCCCAGGTCGTCAAGGTCGATGCCGGAGCCGCTGAACGCCGCCACCGCCGCGGTCACGTCGTCCAGACCCTGCGCCGGCGAGGTGAGCCGTCGGGCACCGACGTCGACGTGCACCTCGGGCACCACCCGGGCCAGCAACTCGTGCGCCCGGTCGAGGTCCCCGGCGCGGGACACGGTCACCACCAGGGCGGCCCGGCCCGAGGAGTCCTTGAGCTCCAGCGGCGTTCCCTGCGCGATCACCCGACCGTGGTCGATCACCACGATCTCGTCGGCCAGCTGGTCGGCCTCCTCGAGGTACTGCGTCGTCAGCAGCAGCGTGGTCCCGTCGTCGACCAGGCCCCGCAGCACGTCCCAGAGCTCCACGCGGCTGCGAGGGTCCAGCCCGGTGGTGGGCTCGTCGAGGAAGAGGACCGGCGGGGTGGCCACCAGGCTCACCGCCAGGTCGAGGCGACGACGCATGCCACCGGAGTAGGTCTTCACGACGCGCCGCGCGGCGTCGGAGAGCGAGAAGCGCTCGAGGAGGGCGGCCGAGATCCGGCGCACGGTCGCCCGGTCGAGGCCGTAGAGCCGCCCGACGAGCTCGATGTTCTCCGTGCCGGTGAGCAGCTCGTCGACGGTCGCGGTCTGGCCCGTCAGGCCCATCGACCGGCGTACGCCGTCCGGATCGGCGACCACGTCGTGGCCGGCGACCCTGGCCGTGCCACTCGTGGGCCTGGTCAGGGT
>JAZQNT010000186.1:0-2967 GCA_045627505.1 Nocardioides sp. | reverse complement strand
GGCTGCCCGGGGGCGTCCCTGCGGTCGCCGAGCGGCGCCGTCGCCCGAGGCGTCGTCTCGACGCCATCGGCGTGCTGCGCCTGCTCAGCCCGGTTCTGCTGCTCGGCGTCTGGCAGCTGCTGTCGGTCACCGGCGTGCTGCCGGAGGCCAAGCTGGCCTCGCCGGTGGACCTCGCGGCGAAGGCCGTCGACCTCTGGCAGGACGGTGTCCTCGGCGACGCGATCGCGGTGTCGTTGCGCCGCGCCGCGCTGGGCTTCCTGCTCGGCGCCGCCATCGCCGTGGTGCTGGGCACCTGGGTCGGCCTCTCGCGCCTCGGTGACGCCCTGGCTGACCCGCTGATGCAGATGCTGCGCACCATTCCGCTCTTCGGCCTGGTGCCCCTGTTCATCATCTGGTTCGGCATCGAGGAGGAGCCGAAGATCTACCTCGTCGCCCTCGGCGTCGTGATCCCGCTCTACCTCAACCTGGTCTCCGCCCTGCGCGGCGTCGACCCCGACCTGCGCGAGCTGGCCGTGACGTTGCGCCTGACGAAGGTCGAGCAGGTGCGCCACATCCTGCTGCCGTCGGTGCTGCCCGGCGCCCTGGTCGGGGTGCGCCAGTCGCTCGGAACCGCCTGGCTGGCCCTCGTGGTGGCCGAGCAGGTCAATGCCGGCGCCGGCCTGGGGTACATGATCAACAACGCCCGCGACTTCCAGCAGACCGACATCATCGTCGTCGGACTGCTCGCCTACGCCCTGCTGGGTCTGATCACCGACGCGATCGTCCGCGTCCTGGAGCGCCGGGCCCTGCGCTGGCGCGACGAGGGGAGGCTCGCATGAGCACCGACAGCGCCAGCAACACCGTGACGGGCACCGAGTCCACCGTTCGCCTGCGCGACGTGCGCCGCTCCTTCAGCGGCACCGAGGTCCTGGGCGGGGTCGACCTGGACATCGCGCCCGGCGAGTTCGTCGCCCTGCTGGGCCACTCCGGCTCGGGCAAGTCCACCCTGCTGCGCATCCTGGCCGGCCTCGACACCGGTGCCACCGGCGAGATCCGCACCGGGACGGCGGCGTCGGTCGTCTTCCAGGACCCGCGCCTGCTGCCCTGGCGCAGCGTCCTCGACAACGTGGTCCTCGGTCTGCGCACCCGGGACGCGGAGGAGCACGGTCGTGCCATGCTCGCCGAGGTCGGCCTGTCCGGCCGCGAGGAGGCCTGGCCGCGCGAGCTCTCCGGCGGCCAGCGCCAACGGGTCGCCCTGGCCCGCGCCCTGGTCCGGGAGCCCGACCTGCTGCTGCTCGACGAGCCCTTCAGCGCCCTGGACGCGCTGACCCGCATCTCCGCCCAGACGCTGGTGCAGGACCTCTGGCAGCGCCACCTGCCGGCGGTGCTGATGGTCACCCACGACGTGGAGGAGGCCCTGCTGCTCGCCGACCGTGTGCTCGTGGTCGCCGACGGGGTGCTGGTGCACGACGAGCGCCTCGACCTCGCGCGCCCCCGGGCCCGCAACCACCCCGAGCTGGTCGAGCGCCGTGTGGCGCTGCTGGCGATGCTCGGCGTGGACGCCCCCCACTGACACCCCTCGTGGCCGGCACGTTTGCGTGCCGGTCGCCACGCCGGGCCCTGCGCCCGGACCCCTTGTGCCCCAGCGGTGGGACCTCCACCGCGCTCGCGACCCCGGTGGCACTCGAGGCGTCTGCCTCGAACGGCCGCCGGTTCCCCCGGTCGTCCACCTGAACCACGGAGACGAAGGAACACCATGAACCGCACCACCCAGCGCACCTTCCGCCGCGCCGCGGCCGCTGCCCTCGGCCTCGCCCTGACCGCCTCGCTGGCCGCCTGCGGCTCCGACGACGCGGAGGCCGGCGACAAGCAGGTCCTGCGCGTCGGCGTGCAGAAGGACGGCATCCGCGCGGTGCTCACCGAGTCCGGCCTGCTGGACGACCTCGACTACGAGATCAAGTGGTCGGAGTTCACCGCCGGCCCGCCGATCGTCGAGGCCGCCGCGGCGGACCAGATCGACGTGGCCTGGGTGGGCTCCACCCCGCCGATCTTCGGCGCCGCCGGCGACGCCAACTTCAAGATCGTCGCCGCCGTGCAGGAGCGCGACAAGCACGAGAACTCGATCCTCGTGCCCAAGGGCTCGAATCTGAAGTCGGTCGAGGACCTCAGGGGCAAGAAGATCGCGCTGGGCCGCGGCACCTCCGCGCAGGGCGTCCTGATCAAGACCCTGAAGTCGGCCGGGCTGGAGCTCGACGACGTCAACGCCAACTACATGGCACCCGGCGACGGCCTTGCTGCCTTCACCTCCGGCGCTGTCGACGCGTGGGTCGTGTGGGACCCGTTCGTCACCCAGGCGATCCAGGAGGCCGGTGCCCAGGTGCTGGCCGGCGGTCCGCCGAACGACAACGGGCTGCAGTTCGAGATCGCCTCGTCCAAGGCGCTCGAGGACGACGCCAAGCGCGCCAACATCACCGACTTCGTCGAGCGCCTGGGCAAGGGCTTCGAGTGGGCCATCGACAACTCCGACGCCTGGGGTGTCGCGTGGGCCAAGGAGTCGGGTCTGCCCGAGAGCGTGACCAAGGTGGTCGCCAAGAACAAGGCCTCCGACCTCGGGCCGGTCACCGAGCAGCTGGTCGAGGAGTCGCAGTACCTGGCCGACCTCTTCTTCGAAGCCGGTGAGCTGCCGAAGAAGATCGACTTCGCCTCGATCGTGGAGCCGGGCATCGCCAAGTGATCGTGATGCGGTGACGCCGGGCCGATGAGGCCCTGCAGGAAGGACGAAGGGCGCCGGGTGACCGGCGCCCTTCGTTCGTCCTGCCCCCTGCGGCGCCCGTCGGGGCATGCTTCGGGGCACCCGTCGGGCGGT
Source organism: Nocardioides sp. (assembly GCA_045627505.1). Lineage (GTDB taxonomy): Bacteria > Actinomycetota > Actinomycetes > Propionibacteriales > Nocardioidaceae > Nocardioides. The sequence goes on along the minus strand of JAZQNT010000186.1, from coordinate 122 downwards.
ACCGCCGACCATGGTTCCCGCGTAGAGTCGAAGAGATCCCGCAGGAGGTGATCATGAGCGATCCGGGTGACGACACCTACGGTGACTACAGCATCGACCACGAGGACCAACCCCACGGCGAC
>JAZQNT010000185.1:0-3188 GCA_045627505.1 Nocardioides sp. | reverse complement strand
GCTACTTCAGTGCAGTCGAGATCTGGTTCTGGCAACTGGATAGCCGCCCCGCGAGCGACGTTGCCTCCGACCCGCCTGGCTAAACGAAAATCGCGCAGCCATTTTTGCCTGCGCTGAAAGCGCATCAATCATCTCCGCAGTTGTACACCCCCGCATTTGAGCGTATCGTTTGCATATCGAAGCCATGCAGGATGCCCACCCCCGACGTCGCAGAGCACGACCGCGGCGCGGAAGTCCGGCGGGAGCGTGGCGAGCGCCGCCTCGACGTCGTCGTCGAAGCGCTGCTCGGCGACGGCGGCCTCCGGCGTCAGGGTGGAGGAGGCGGGCCGGCTGGCGCGCTCGTCGGAGAGCGCGTCGAACCGGATGCGCTGCTTGCGGCGGGCCTGGTCGAGGAAGAGGTTGGTGGTGATGCGGTGCAGCCAGCCCTCGAAGGTACCCGGGGTGTAGCGGTCCAGCGAGCGGAAGACCCGGACGAAGACCTCCTGGGTGAGGTCCTCGGCGTCGTGCCGGTCACCGGTCAGGCGGTAGGCGAGGCGGAACACCCGGTCGGAGTGCTGGGTGACGATCTCGTCCCAGGTCGGTACGCCCTCGGTAGGAACCTCGGGTGCGGCCATGGTGTCCTCCTGCTCAAGTGACGAGTCACGCGGCTTGGACGGTCGTCCGAACATGCGCCAACTCCTGACTCCTCGACGAGGCTAGGGGCAACGGCTGAGAGAAACCTGTGAGACGCCGAAGAGCGTCTCACGTCGTCGGGTCCAACGCATCCGAACCTTCACAAGTTCCCCGCGCCCCGCCTCGACCCGCCTCGACCCAACGGCGTTCGATGCATCCCCGTCAGCCCGTGAAGGGACGACACGCCCGGGCGTCCCACACGATAGAGTTCCGCTCAGATCGGCTCCCTGTGCGCCGGCAACCGTTCGCCTGACTCAGCGCCCGCCCCGCGGGTCTTCCCCAGGAGGTCACCATCACCACCCCGATCGCGTCCGCGAGCTGGAACTACTCCGAGGACTTCGTCACCGAGGACGAGGTGTTGCTGGCCGCTCGCGCTCGCGCGGAAGAGGTCGGCGTGACGCCGGTCAGCAACGGTGCGGGCGCTGCCCTGCGATTCCTGGCTGCCGTGCTGGACGCCCGGACCGTGGTGGAGATCGGCACCGGCACCGGTGTCTCGGGTCTGTGGATGCTGCGGGGCATGCGCGCCGACGGCGTCCTGACCACCGTCGACATCGAGGCCGAGCACCAGCGCCTGGCGAAGCAGACGTTCCGTGACGCCGGCATCGCCTCGCAGCGCGCGCGCACCATCTCCGGTTCAGCCCTCGACGTGCTGCCGCGCCTCACCGACGGTCACTACGACCTGGTCTTCGTCGACGCCGACAAGCGCGAGTACTCCGCCTACCTGGCCGAGGCCCTGCGCCTGCTGCGTCCCGGCGGCGTGGTGGCCTTCGACAACGCCCTGCTGCAGGGTCGTGTGGCCGCCCCTGCCCAGCGCGACCCGCAGACGATGGCCGTGCGCGAACTGATCCGCCTGGTCGCGGAGAACGACGACCTCGTCCCGGTCATGCTGCCGGTGGGCGACGGCCTCCTGGTGGCCAAGAAGGAGTGGGCGGGCGAGGCCTGACCTGAGTCGTATCCCGCGCTCTGCGCTCTGCGCTCTGCAGCCAGGGCGGGACACGAAGTGAACGGAGGGCCGCCCCGATCGGGGCGCCCCTCCGTCTCGTCCTGGGTGCGTCAGCGCCTGACCGGGACATACACCGGGACATGCACGGGGACACGCACGGGGACACGCACGGGGTCACCCCCGGGCGGAGGCCTCGAAGCCGTCCCAGCCCTCAGCCACCGCAACGACCTCGAAGGCCTCGATGCTGGTCGGAGGGGCCCCGGTCATGGTCGAGATGGGCGCCGTGTCCGCCCCGGCGGTGAAGGTCTCCTGGAAGGACGCGCGCGCCTCGTCGCTGACGAAGACGTAGGTCCCCTCGAACCACTCGCCCTCACGCATGCGCCAGGTCTTGAACCGCAGCCCCTGCATGCCGGTGAACTTCACGTACGAAGCCTCCGCCACGTACTCACGCAACTCGGCGGCGATGCCGGCAGGTGCTCCCGCCAGGGACCACCGCACACTCAGACCCTTCACAGTTCTTCTCCCTCGTCTTGCTCCGGGACCGTGGCCCCGCAGGTGCGTGCGCCACCCTCAGCCGATGCCGGCGAGGGGTTCGTCGCCGGACAGCCAGTCCAGCAGCAGCCGCGCACCGAACCCGGTGGGTCCGGTGGTCCACTCGAAGCGCTCAGCCGGGGCGTCCCCGACCGAGGCCACGTCGAGGTGCGCCCAGGGGACGTCACCGGCGAAGTGCTGCAGGTACAGCGCCGCCGTGATCGCCCCCGGACCACCGCCGGCATTGTCGGCGTCGGCGATCTTGGAGGAGATCCGATCCTCGTAGTCGGCGACCAGCGGCATCCGCCAGACCTTCTCGCCGGACCGCTGCCCGGCCGTGTCGATCCTGCTGGCCAGGACCTCGTCGTTGGCGAAGAAGCCCCCGGTGTGCTGTCCCAGCGCGACCTTCATCGCACCGGTGAGCGTGGCCACGTCCACCAGGACGTCCGGATCGAGGTTGTCGACGGCCCAGGCCATGGCGTCGGCCATCACCAGTCGGCCCTCGGCATCGGTGTTGGTGACCTCGGTGGTGCGCCCATTGGGGTGCACCAGCACGTCACCGGGACGCAGGGCCTTGCCGCTGATCACGTTCTCGGCGGAGGCCAGCAGGCCGGTGACGCGCACCGGGCAGCCGACGTCGGCCAGCGCGGCCATGGTGGAGAGCACCACCGCCCCACCGGTCATGTCGCGCTTCATGTGCAGCATGCTCTCGCCGGGCTTGATGCTGAGCCCGCCGGAGTCGAAGGTGATGCTCTTGCCCACCAGCACCAGGTGCGGCACGGAGTCTGCGTCGACCCCGGTGGGCACGTAGGACAGCTTGACCAGGCGCGGCGGCGACGCCGACGCACGCCCGACCCCGAGGATGCCTCCGCAGCCCTCCTCGGCGAGCCGCTGCTCGTCCCAGACCTCGACGTCGACCCCGGCCGAGCCGGCGCCCTCCACGCCGGCGCACCAGAAGGCGGCGGTCGAGTCCGTCCACTTCCCGCTCTGGAACTACAACCCGGCGACGGGCAAGCTCAAGCTCGACTCGGCCGACAAGTCC
>JAZQNT010000184.1:0-3236 GCA_045627505.1 Nocardioides sp. | reverse complement strand
GTCCACGCGGGCCACGAAGACCGGGCAGTACTCGTGCTCCACCACACCGGGGGCGTCGACGGCGCGGTAGGCGAAGTGCCGGAGGGGCTCGACCACGCTGTGCACGTCGGCGCCGAGCTCGCTCACTCCCCCGCGGATGACCGCGGCCGCCAGGACCTCCCCCGGGCGCGGGTGGCCGCAGAACGAGTTGGTCCACACGCCGGGCCAGGAGCGCTTGCCCAGCGCTCGGCGGGTGAGGAGGAATCGACCGTCCGCGTCGAACAACCAGCAGGAGTAGGCCAGGTGCAGCGGCGTCGCGTGGGAGTGGACGCCCTCGCGCGGCGCGGTCCCGACGGGGCGACGGTGCTCGTCCAACAGGACAACCAGGTCGGCGGCCGGATCGGGGGCGGCGAGGCGGCTGGACGGCAATGTCTGCTCCTGCAATCGGGTTCGGAAGAGTTCCTGAGGCCGACATCACGTCGTCACTCAAGGAGGACGTTAGCCTCATGTTCAGGCTTCGTCAAAGGTTTGCCCAAGGTTTGCCCAAGGTTTTTCCGTACAGCCCGCACTGGGCTCCCGAAGAGTCGGTTCCCTGAATCGGAGGCCGGCACACCTCTGGGGTGCAGCGAGGTCAGACGCCCCCGATCCCGCGTCCACACCGGAGCACGGATGCGGTCGTGACCGTGGCACGAGAGGGGCATACACTCGATCCCGCGAACGGGCCGGCCGGGCGACCGCGTCACCGAGGGGCAACCCGAGGCGCCGAGGAAAGTCCGGGCTCCAGAGGGCAGGGTGGTGGCTAACAGCCACCCGGGGAAACCCGCGGGACAGTGCCACAGAGAAGAGACCGCCGCTCCTCGGAGCGGTAAGGGTGAAACGGTGGTGCAAGAGACCACCAGTGGTCCAGGTGACTGGATCAGCTAGGTAAACCCCACCCGGAGCAAGGTCAAGAAGCCACTCGCTTGCGAGTGGTGCGTGCACGTTTGAGGGCGGCCCGCCCGAGTGCACGGGTAGACCGCAGGAGGCGTCAGGCAACTGGCGTCGTAGATGGATGGTCGCCCCCACGCAAGTGGGACAGAACCCGGCTTACAGGCCGACCCGTTCGCTTCACCCCCTCTGACCTGCGGAAACGCATTTCAGAGGGGTTTACTGTGCCCGTACTGTGCCCACGATTTTCACTCGTGCTCGCCGCCGAGGGTCATGAACGATCGTCGGCAGGACGTCCTGCGCCGCCGTCGTGGACGTCGAGGAAGCCGTGGATTCTCGGAGCCACTCGGCCCACGGCCGGGCAGCTGCGAGCGCATCAGGCCGCGTCGTGTCCTCGTTCCCAGTGCTCCTTGAAGGACCGCAGGACCTGGGCCCGGGTCTGGTCATCCAGGACCCCGGCAAACGGCGAGTTCTGACGCAGCTCGCAGGCCTCAGGGCTGGTCGAGGTGAGGGCGTCGAGCACGGCTTCCAGCCCCTCGTCGAGGACACGCTCCCACTCGTCGAGGTAACGCACCGTCATCCCGTCGCTGCGGTGCTCTGACCTCCACCGCGCGACGTTGCCCCTCGCTCGGTCGAGCACTGTGTCGGGAGACATCAACAGCGGCGTCATGAGCGCGCGGTGCATCCACAGCGACCGCTCCTCCTCACGCGTGAGCTCCCGCCCGGCCCCGAGGATCCTCCTGACCTCGCGGTCCGGGATGCGGCGGTGGCGGCCGACGAACACGTACTCGATCTCGCCGCGGTCGCACATGTTGACCACCTGCTGGCGCGACACGCCTAACCGCCTGGCGACGTCGCCGGTGCTCAGGAGCCGCTGTCCGGTGGGCATGCAGCAAGAGTCGGCCACAAACACCAAAAGCACAACTGCGCTGCTTGGACACTTGTCGCTCTCGTCAACGCGCCTGGGACTGTGCCGCTTCTCCGTCCTGTGGGTCCGCAACCGCAGAGCCATCCACTGCCCGAAGGACGTGCTGCCTCTCCCCCAGCAACTCATCCATCACCTCGCGGCTGCGGGGATCCTCGTCGCCCATCAGGTGGCCGTAGGTGTCCCAGGTCTCCATGGCCGACTTGTGGCCGAGGAGAGCCTGGAGCACCTTGATGGACTGTCCCCCACGGATCTGCGCGGAGGCGAAGTAGTGGCGCAGGTCGTGTGGCGTCGCGCTCAGACCCAGCTGTTTGTTCGCCGTCTTCCAGGCCGACTGGAGGGTGCTGGGGGCCAGAACACTGCCGCTCACCCCGGTGAAGAGAATGCCGGACTCGTGGTGCCCGTACTCGGCCAGGTGCTCGCGGATCGCGCCGAGCACGACGTCGCCCACCGGGATCGTCCGGGTCGAGGACGGGGTCTTCGGGAGCACGAAGATCGGGGTGTCCCCGCGGCTGGAGCGGGACAGCTGGCGGTCGACACGAATCGTGCGGAAGTCGAACGAGATGCGGTCCACGGTGAGCCCGAGCAATTCACCTCGTCTCATCCCGGTGCCGGCAGCCAGGGTGACGAAGAGTCGGTAGCGCGGTGCGATCGCGTCACGCAACGCCAGGACCATCTCGGTGCTGATCGGCACGAGAGCCGACTTGGCCGGCAACCGGGACTGCCCCGAGTTTGGTTGACACCTGACGTGTGAGGTTTCTTCCTCGCAAGCAAGGATGTTCACCATGCCGAAGCCGTATCCCAAGGAGTTCCGCGACGATGTCGTGGCCGTGGCCCGCAAGGGCCGGGCTCCGTTGAAACAGATCGGGAAGGCCTTCGGGATATCCGAAGGCTCGCTGCCGAACTGGATGAAGCCCGCCGACGTCGAAGAGGGCAGGCGTCCCGGCCTCACCGACGCCGACCGTGCCGAACTGCGCGAAGCGAAGAAACGGATCCGCCTCCTCGAGCAGGAGAACGAGGTCCTACGCCGCGCTGCGGCGTACCTGTCCCAGGCGAACCTGCCGGGAAAATAGTCTTCCCGCTCGTCCAAGAGATGGCCGCGACCGGCGCCCCGATCAGGGTGCCGGTCGCGGTGGCGTGCCGGGTCCTGGGCCTTTCGACCCAGGGGTACTACAAGTGGCTCAAAGATCCCGTGTGCCAACGCGACTGGGACGACGCCCACCTCCTCGACGTCATCTACGACGTCCACGAAGACGACGCGACCTTGGGCTACCGGTTCATCACCGACGAACTGGCCGACGAGCACGGCCTCGTCGTGGGTGAGAACCGGGTGCACCGGCTGTGCCGCATCGCTGGGATCACCGCGAGCCACCACAAGAAGAGGTCCAAGGCCGGTAGCACCGGT
>JAZQNT010000183.1:0-3689 GCA_045627505.1 Nocardioides sp. | reverse complement strand
AATGTAGTATTTACTTATCTAGATGCTTTTGATCCAAATAAAGAAGAGCTGGAAGAACTCAAAGCCCATTATCGTCGTGGCGGGTTAGGTGATGGTACGGTAAAAAAACGTCTGGAAGGCATTCTTAAAGAATTGATTGGTCCAATTCGTGAGCGTCGTATTGAACTGGCTAAAGACGCCCGAGAGCTGGTCGGGGTAGGCGTGCGCCTTGTCAGCCAGGCCGACGAAGTGCAGCAGCTCCGAGATCCGGACCTGGCGCTCATTGGCCGGGACACCGGCCACCTTGAGCGGGAACTCGAGGTTGCCCCACACGGTGCGCGAGTCGAAGAGGTTGAACTGCTGGAACACCATGCCGACATCGCGCTGCACGGCGCGCAAGCGCTTCTCCCCGAGCCCGACGATCTGGGTGCCGTTGACCTTGACGCTGCCCGAGGTGGTGGGCTCCAGGCCGTTGACCAGGCGGACCAGCGTCGACTTCCCGGCGCCGGAGTAACCGACGATCGCGTGGATCTCGCCGGCCTCGACCGTTAGGTCCACACCGCGCACCGCACGGATCGGCTCACCCTTGCGGGTAGGGGCGGGGTACGTCTTGTGGACGCCGCTCATCTCGACGACTGCCATGGTTCCTTCTCTCGGACGTGCGACGGGCACGCACGGTGGGGGAATCAAACCGCACGTGCCCGTCATGGGTCACCCGAAGACGTCCGCACCCCCGTCCGGGGCGGTGGCGGACGTCGGGATCAGTTCGCGTTCTCCGCGTCCGCCTGGACCGTGGCCAGGGTGGACTGCAGGTCCGCGGCCGGGGTCTTCAGCAGGTTGGCGGTGCCACCGGAGGCGTCGAGCACGCCCTGCTGCACCTTCTCGTCGTTCTGGTAGATCTCGACGAGCTTCCGGAAGGTCTCGTTGTCCTTGTCCTCGGCGCGCGCGGCGAAGATGTTGACGTAGGGACGCGTGGACTCGGCCTTCGGGTCGTCGGCGAAGATCGCGTCGTCGAAGTCGAGGCCCGCCTTGGTGACGAAGTCGTTGTTGATGACCACCGCGGCGACGTCCTTGATGGAGGTGGGGGTCAGCTCGGCGGAGACCGGGGTGACGCTCACCTTCGAGGCGTCCTTGTCGACGTCGGCCAGGGTGGAGAACGCGTTGCCCCCGTCCTTGAGGGTGATCAGGTCGAGCGACTCCAGGATCAGCAGTGCGCGGGCCTGGTTGGTGGCGTCGTTCGGAACCACGACCTTGTCGCCGTCCTTGATCTCCGACGGGGAGTCGACCTTGTCCGAGTACATGGACAGCGGGTACACCGCGGTGGAGCCGATCGGGGTCAGGTCGTCACCGGTGTTGGCGTTGTGCTGGGCCAGGAAGACGACGTGCTGGAACTGGTTGAGGTCGATCTCGCCGTTCGCCAGTGCCGGGTTGGCCAGCTCGTAGTTGGCGAAGTTGACCAGCTCGACGTCGATGTCCTCCGCAGCCGCGGCGTCGACGAAGTCCTGCCAGTACTCCTCACCCTCGGACACGATGCCGATCCGCACCTTGGTGCCTGCGGCGCCGGCCTCGCTGTCGGCGTCCCGGGTGAGGAAGTAGGCCAGGGCCGCGACCAGGGCCAGGACGAGCACGACGGCGACGATGATCGGGCCGCGCTTCTTGGGCGCTTCGATCAGAGGGGGGTTGGTCTCGCTCATCGGAGATCCTTCCGTTGCTGGTTCGGCAGCGCCCCGTGCGCCGTCTCCACCTCCGCCTGAGTGCGGGAAGTAACCACATTAAGTTACAGATGTTTGGTTGCGCTGCGGTCTGGATCACATTCGGTGCCGTCGCAACCAAATCGTTGTCCGAAAGCGGCGAAACGGTCAGCGAAGGGCGCGACCGATACCTCGCGCGGCCACCTCGAGCCCGGCCACCAGACGCATCCGGTCCCGCCCCGGCGAGGCCACCACCAGCCCCAGCGCGGCCACCACCTGCTCACCCCGACGCACCGGCACCGCCATCGAGCAGGCGCCGAGCGTCATCTCCTCGTCGGTGGTGGCGTACCCGTCGGCGCGCGCCTTCTCCAGCTGCTCGCGCAGCTTCGTCGGGGAGACGACGGTGTAGGGCGTCACCCGCGCGAGCTCGCCGCAGACCGCGTCCACCACCTCCTCGGGTGCGTAGGCGAGCAGCACCTTTCCCACGCCGGTCGCGTGGAGCGGGAGTCGCGAGCCGATCTGGCTCACCACCGGTACCGAGGCACTGCCACGCAGGCGGTCCAGGTAGAGCGCCCGCCGGCCGTCGCGCACCGCGAGGTGGACGGTGGCGCGCGTGGCCCCGAACAGGTCGTGCAGGTAGGGCGAGGCCACGTCGACGAGACCACGCTGCACCGGCGCCAACAGGCCGAGGTCCCACAGCCGCCGCCCGATCACGTACTGACCGTTCGGCGTGCGCGCCAGCGCGCCCCACTCCACCAGTTCGCGCGCGAGCCGCAACGCGGTGGGCATCGGCAGGCCGGAGCGTTCAGCCATCTCGGAGAGACTCATCTGCCGCCGCGACTCACTGAACGTCCCGAGCAGCGAAAGAGCGCGCGAGGTGACGCTGCGCGGAACGGCCTGCGGGGCGGCCTGCTGGGCTGTCTGGGGGGCTGCCTGGGGCCGGGGCGCGTCCCCAGGAGCCCCGTCATCGCCGGTGGCGTCGCCGCTGACCACGGCCCGATCACGACCCTTCGGTAACTATGACTTTCACTCAGTGAAACTCCAGCCTAGTCCGGACAAGGTGGCGCGGCACACACTTGCCTTCATGACGACTCCCCCCCAGACCTCGCGAGTCCAGGTCGCCATCGTCGGCGCAGGCCCTGCGGGACTCATGCTCTCCCACCTTCTCTCCCGTTCCGGGATCGAGACGGTGAACATCGACATCCGCTCCCGCAAGGAGATCGAGGAGACCCACCGCGCAGGCATCCTGGAGCAGGGATCGGTCGACATGCTGCTCGACGGCGTCTCCGACCGCGTGCTCCGCGACGGCCACCGTCACGACGGCATCGAGCTCGGCTTCGGCGGTCAGGGTCACCGCATCGACTTCCAGAAGCTGGTCGGCGCCTCGGCGTACCTGTACCCGCAGACCGACGTCTTCATCGACCTCGCCGACGCCCGCGAACGCGACGGTGGCGACGTCCGCTTCTCGGTCACCGACGTCAGCGTCGACGACCTGCTGGGCTCCCCCGTCATGCGGTTCACCGACGCCGACGGCGTCCAGCACGAGGTGCGCGCCGACTACCTCGTGGGCGCCGACGGCTCGCGTTCCATCTGCCGTCAGGCCGTCCCGGAGTGCGAGCGCACCCAGTACTTCCACGAGTACCCGTTCGCCTGGTTCGGCATCCTGGCCGAGGCCCCGCCGTCGTCGCCCGAGCTGATCTACTCGCGCTCCGACGACGGCTTCGCACTCATCTCGCAGCGCACCGCCACCATCCAGCGCATGTACTTCCAGTGCGACCCCAGGGCGAACGTCGACGACTACTCCGACGACCGCATCTGGGAGGAGCTGTCCAAGCGCGTCGAGCCGAACGGCTTCACGCTCAAGACCGGCCCGGTGATCCAGAAGACCGTGCTGCCGTTCCGCTCCTTCGTCCAGACCCCGATGCGCTACGGCAACATGCTGCTGGCCGGCGACGCCGCGCACACCGTGCCGCCCACCGGCGCCAAGGGCCTCAACCTGGCCCTGGCCGACGTCAAGGT
>JAZQNT010000182.1:0-5298 GCA_045627505.1 Nocardioides sp. | reverse complement strand
GTTGAAGAAGTGGCGGATCAAGACGCCGGCCGCCATGATCACCGCCAGCACCGCCCAGGCATGCGCGTGGCGATAGGTCATCGCATAGTGGTTGCTGATCATGAGGAAGAGCACCGGCAGCGTGAAGTAATTGTTGTGGACCGAGCGCTGCTTGGCCTTGATGCCGTCGCCGGCACCGAGTCCGGGCCCCGGTAGTCGGGGATGCCGGAGTCGGTGGAGAGCCCGGCGCCGGTGAGGACCACCAGGGGTCGCTCGTCCAGCAGGTCGAGCGCCCGTTCCGCCGCACCCTCCATGGAGCCGGGGGCCTCCAGCAGGCTCATCGGGCGTACCTCGCCGCGGACCGGGCGCGGGCCTTGGCGGCCTCCACCTCGCGGTCCTTGGGCGGAGCGTTCGTGACGAGGCCGTCGACGAGCTCGCGGGTGGCGGTCGAGATCGCCGCGACCGCGGCCTCGAAGACCTCCTGGTTGGCGCTGGACGGGTTGCTCGTGCCCGCCACCTTGCGCACGTACTGCAGCGCCGCGGCCTGCACCTCGGCGTCCGTGGCGGGCGGCTCGAAGTTGTTCAGTGGGTGGATGTTGCGGCACATGACTTCAGGCTACGACCGAGCCGAAGGCGCGCGCACTGGGCGGGAGGTGGCAAGATGTCCCCGGCGCGCACGCGTGCCACGCCCCAGTAGCTCAGTGGATAGAGCAGCCGCCTCCTAAGCGAAAGGTCGCAAGTTCGACTCTTGCCTGGGGCACAGCAGCAACGATGACTCGATCCCGCCGGTCAGGACCGGCGGGATCGATGCGCCTCCGGCCCTGGCGTGCGGACTTCCCCGCCTGCTGACGTCCACAGGCAGGGCCTGCCCTCGACGAGAGGGTGCCGCTGCCCAGAGGTGTGAGTCATCCTGGAAGGCGCTCCACGCACCCCTGTACCTCACGGTGACCAGCCGCTAGCGTGCCGAGGCGTGACATCCAACTCGGGCTCGCGACTCCAGTGGTGTGGGTGACCACGTGAGCGTCGGCGCCGGCCGGTCCCTGCTGGCCGCGCGTGCCACCGGGACCGGTTCGCGAACGCTGTCCGAGCGCGGGCTCTGGGCCCCCTACAAGCTCAGCATCGTCTGGCTGGCGGGCACCTACGCCCTCTTCCTCCTCCTGGGGGAGGCCCACGACGTCACGAACCTGGGCCAGCTCACCGCCTTCGTCGCGAGCACGCTCGTCTGCTTCACGGTCGGCTACCGCACGAGCATCGGCAGGTACCGTGACGTGCCCGCGACGGCGTCCGACGGCCCGACCAGGGTCGAGCTGCGGAACATCAAGCTGCTGGTGGTGCTGGGTGCCCTCCACTACGCCGCCTACGGCGTGGCCTACAGCCAGCTGTACGGCGTCAGCGGTACCTCCGGAATCGTCGACGCCGTCACGAACCCGGGCGGCGCCTACCTGGCGAAGTTCGGCACCATCGAGGCTCTCGCGGCGTCGAACCACTCCAGTGCGGCCGGGCAGGCGCTCACCCTGACCGCCGTGCTGAGCGCGCCCCTTCTCCCGTTCCTCGTCGTGTACTGGGGTCGGTTGACCAAGGACCTGAAGATCATCAGCATCCTTGGCCTCTGCGTCTACATCTCGTTCTTCCTCGCCATCGGCACGCTGGTCGGCCTCGGCAACGTGCTGATCTTCGCGGTTGCCGGACTGCTGGTCAGGAAGGTGCAGACGGAGACGAGGTCCGAGCTGCAAGGGATGGGCAAGAAGGCCCGCGGCGCCGCCATGGTGGCCGTGCTGCTGGGCCTCGTCTTCGCGGGCTACATGGCCTTCAACCAGGGCTCGCGAGCCGAGAGCACGGGTGCCGACAAGAACTTCGACCCCAACCCGGTCGTCGCGAAGTTCGCCTCGGAGGAGTTCGCCCGAGGTGTCTCGGTCATGGTGTTCTACCCGACGCACGGGTACGAAGGTCTGGCGCACAACTTGGGCACTCCGTTCGAGTGGACGGGCGGCCGCGGCGCCTCTCGCGCCGTCGAGAGCTACGTGACGCAGTACGGTCTGGGCGATTCGGTGGCCGACAAGACGTACCCGGCCCGCACCGAGGAACGCACCGGATGGCCGGCTGGCACGCACTGGTCCACGATCTACCCGTGGCTGGCTTCGGACCTCACGTTCCCGGGTGCGGTGCTGTTCATGGGCGTGGTCGGATGGTGGCTGGCGCGCTGGTGGTTCGAGGCGGTGGCTCAGGGCGCGAAGATCTCCATGCTGCTGTTCGCGCAGATGCTGCTCCTGATCGCGTTCGTCCCGGCGAACCACCAGCTCGGCCTCTCCCAGCACAACCTGCTGACCTTCGCCGTGCTCGTCGGCGTGTACCTGTTGACCGCCAGGCCCACCCGTGCCGCGGATGCGAGCCGGACGACCGTACGCGGATCCCGCGCCACGCCCGCCCCTCCAATGCGAACGTTCGTGCAGCCGTTGACGGTGCGCGCGCGCCCACCCGAGCTGGTCACGCCCCTGACGACTGCGGGTGGCCGACTCGATGCCGGTCCCGGCGCTGTTCAGCCGGCCCAGCCTGACGACTCGCCGCCGTCCCCGGTGTCGGCGTCCGGTTGACCACCACCGTCCGTCCACAGGGATGTCCAACCTCCCGGGGTTGGGGACGGCGCTGGGGTGGCCCTGCGCTGCTCAGCCACGGTGGGGGCATGAGTCCAGGACAGCCGCACCAGCCTCCGGTCCATCCCGCTCACCTGCCGCCGATCGGCGCACCAGGGCCGTCGACGTCCGGGGCCGCGGAGCTCCTGACGCTGGTGGAGCGCCGCGCCGCCGAGGCGGAGGAGGCAGTGGCCCGCGCCCGACGGCACGCCGACGCGCTCCGGGCGGTGCGCGGGAGGGGCGAGTACCGCGGGGTCGCGGTCCAGGTCGATGCCCAGGGGCTGCTCACCGACGTCCGGTTCGTCGCGGGCTGCGCCCTCGGTCCGCAGGCCTCCGGGCACGCCGTGCACACGGCGTACCGGGCTGCGGTGCGCGACCTGCTGGGACGCCTGGAGCGGGTCGCGCTGGAGACCTGGGGTGAGGGAGCGACGGCTCGCAGCATCGTCGCCGAGGCCACCGGCCGGCTCGGGGTGACCGCACCCGGAGCGGGACTGTGAGCGGTGCGACGTCGCCGGACGTCGAGGTGGAACCGGCCGCCCTGCGAGGCTGCTCCGCGGTTGCCCGGGCGACGGCGGACAGCCGCAGGGACGCAGCTTCCCGGGCAGGCTCCGCGGTGCCCGGCACCGAGGCGTTCGGAAGCTTCGGGCGCCCGGCGGCGCTGGCCACGGCGCGGCTGGTCGAGGCAGCGGTCGACGCCCTGAATCGTGACGCCCTGCGCTGGGAGTCCGTCGCCGACCAGGTCGAGGCGCACCTGCGGGACGTCAAGGACGTCGACCACCGGGTGGCCGAGCGGTTCGGACGTCCCCGATGAGCTTCGTCAGCCTGGAGGAGCTCGACAGGGGCACGGTGCTGGACTCTGCCTTCGGTGTGGGGGAGGCCGCCGGGGACGGCGACTGGGTGGGGGCAGGGCTTCACTCGTTGGCCACCGGTCTCGACGCCGCCGCGTTGGTGGCCGACCCGGCGGGGGCGCTGGGGCGCGGCGGCATGGAGTGGCTCCTGGAGCACTGCCGCCCGCTCACCGTGCTCCTCGACGAGCTCACCGGGGTGCCCGCGGACGTGCAACGGTGCGCCAGCACGCTCACCGACGTCGCGACACAGGTGCGCCGCGGCAACGGCGCGCCCGCACCGTCGGTGGCGGGGTGGCGGGGTGCTGCCCGCGAGGCGCACGACCGGGCGCGCCGGGAGCTGCTGGCCCAGGGGGAGGGCGTCGCCGAGTCGCTCGAGTGGGTGGCCGGCGCGGTGCGGACCATGGGCACCACCCTCGAGGCGGTGCGGGGGTTCGTCCGGGGGCTGCTGGCCGACGTCATCCTGACCGTGGCGCAGCACTGCGTGCTGACCGGAGTGACCCTGGGGTTGGCGTCCCCCGCACTGGTGCTGCTGGCCGGGAGCAAGGTGGCCGCAGCCGTCAGCCGGGCGAGCGCGAAGGTGGCTGAGCTGGCGGCAGCCGTGGCCCGGCTGGAGACGCTGCTGGGGCGGATCACCGCCCACCTGCTCGAGCTGGCCCGACGGGTGCCGCGCCGCACCCCTGCCACCGCGCCGCGCCACCGGGGACAGAGCTTCTCCGAGCAGCACCTCGCCCAGCTCAACGGCGTCGGCGCCCGGTGGGAGGAGCGGTTGCAGGCCGCCGCCCGGCCGGCGGGCGAGCACCTTGGCGATGCCGTGGGGGACGCGACCTCCGCGGTGGCCTCGGCCCGGGACGGGAGCTGAACGGTGGCCGGACTGAGGGCCCGGAGCGAGGTGTCGGGGTGGGCGCCGGGATCAGAGGTCCAGCACCTCGAAGCCGATGCCGCGTTCCACCAGCCGACGACGCAGCGCCGGGCCCATCGCCACCGCGGTGGTGAGCTGCCCGGCCAGGTCCGGCACGTCGTCCAGGAGCAGGCACAACGCGGACTGGGCCAGCATCTTCGAGGTCTCCGTGTATCCGGGGTCGCCCCCGCTGACCCGGGTGTGCAGCGTGCGCCCTTCGCTCTCGGCTACGAAGTCGACGCTGAAACGGGCGCGGTCGCGACGCTCCTGCGACGGTCCGGTGCCGCGGGGCATTCGCCTTCCGATGGCCTCGCGCAACGGTGGGACCTGCGCTGCGGCGACCAACCCCAGGGCGCCGGCGGCACCGACGACGGCCCGCTTGGCGTCGGCCACGCCGGCGTGGTGGCTGTAACGGAAGTCAGGGCCGTACTCGGGCAGGGCCCGGGCGCTGCGGACCACCACGGAGGCGTCGATCGTGGGCAGCGGGAGCAGCCAGACTCCGAGGAGCTCGTCACGGTGCGGGGGAGCGTTCACCACGCGGGCCTGCCGGTCAGCCGGGCGTGGCTCGCGTCGACGCCGCCGGTCTGCCGCCCACTTGGACTGCTTCCGCCGGGACACGGCTCCGAGCGCGGAGTGCAGGGTGCCGCCGGAGAACGAACCGGAGGTGCGCACCACCCCACGCATCGTGATCGGAGCGTCGGAGGGCAGGTGCTCGACCGTGAACTGCGCGCCGAGGTCGTGCGGGATCGAGTCGAAGCCGCAGGCGTGCACCAGCTTCGCGCCCGAACCCACGGCACGCGCGTGGTGCAGGTCGTACATCCAGTCGACGAACTCGGGCTCGCCGGTGAGGTCGAGGTAGTGCGTGCCGTGCGTCGCGCAGGCCCGGACCAGCGGCTCGCCGTGCTCGAGGTAGGGGCCGACGGTGCTCACCACCGCGGTCGTG
>JAZQNT010000181.1:0-4181 GCA_045627505.1 Nocardioides sp. | reverse complement strand
CCGATCCCTTCGGCAAGTCCGCGTGTAAAGGTCGTTTTTCCGGCACCCATGCCGCCGAAAAAGGCGATGCAGGTGCCGCGCCGTACAGTGGCCGCGTTCCTCGATGCCGCCTACCCGGACGCCGGCT
The DNA here is from genome assembly GCA_045627505.1 of Nocardioides sp. Taxonomy (GTDB): domain Bacteria; phylum Actinomycetota; class Actinomycetes; order Propionibacteriales; family Nocardioidaceae; genus Nocardioides. The sequence continues at coordinate 4,054 of JAZQNT010000181.1, read as the reverse complement.
GGTCACGCACCGAGCACTACGGCTGGATCTCGGGCCTGCTCCTGGAGCTGGGCATCACCTCGCTGGCGGAGCTGGAGGCGCTGCTCACCGGCGTCGACATCGACGCCCTGATCGAGCTGATGGGCTATCGGCACCCGACCGGCGCGGTACGCCGCCTCGACGACGCACTGCTGGCCATCTTCGGCGAGCAGTACGTGGGGCTGAAGGAGAACTCGCACCGCGTGGCTGCGCTCCGGACCCGTCTGCTCAAGCTCACTCCCCCGCCGCCGACCGACGACGAGTTCTGAGCCTGGCAGTTCTGGGCGCTGGCTGTTCGGGGCGTTGGCCCCGAACAGTCTCGCTCAGGCCTCCGCCGGGCGGGCGAACGCGACGAACGGATCCACCTCGTACTTGCCGTCGGTGCGAAGCGTCACCAGCTGCAGCCCGACCGGACGGCCGGTGTCGTCGTAGGTGATCAGGGTGATCTGGGCGTCGCGCTTGGGCTTGGATCCGACCGCGATCGCGTAGGCCGCGCCACCGGTGGTGCCGTTGGTGAAGGTGTAGCCCGACTGGCCGTTCTCGCCGTCCACCTGGGTCGGCCCCTTGTCGACGTGGTGGTGGCCACCCACCACCAGGTCGGTGCAGCCACGCTCCAGCGCCACCTTGCCCAGGTTCGGGTCGTGCACCAGGAGGGTGTTGATCCGCTCCCCGGCGTCCTGCGCCTCGCAGGCCAGGTCGGCGACCGTCTGCTGCGCCTCGGCGAACGTGACGCCCTTCGCGTCGCGCCACGAGCCCAGGCCCGACGAGCGCGGGTCGGGGACGCCCATGATCAGTCCGCCGCCGGGCCCCTCGACCACCTCGCCGTCGAGGACCTGCCACCCGAGCTCGGCCAGGTGGTCGCCCACGAAGCTGCCGTGGTCGTGGTTGCCGGTCACGGCCCAACGGTCGAAGTCCTTGAACTCCTTGTTCAGTGAGTCGAGGGAGAACGCCTCCCACTTCTTGCCGGTGGAGGTGTCGTCGCCACCGTCGAGCACGGCGGTGGCCCCCACGGCGTCGGCCAGGGCCCGGGCCACCCGGTCCATGCCGACGTTGTCGTGACGGTCGGTCACCAGCACCGCCACGGTCTCGCCGTCGCGCGCCGTGCGGAGGTTGAGGTTCTTGGCCTCCTCGGCCGCCTTGTCGTAGAAGACCTGCGACTTCGCCCAGGTGTCGACGACGCTGTCCACCAGCTTCTTGCTGCCGTCGGTGGCGGCGTTGGCACGCAGCTCCACGACACCGGCCTCGTCCGGCAGGTCGACCTCGTCGCCGACGTAGTCGTCCAGACGCGTCCAGTCGCCCTGCTCGGCCACCTGCGCGTCGTCGTCGCGCCACGGCTGCCAGCTGGCCGTCACGATCGCGACCACCAGAAGCCCCGCGACCAGCACCCGGGGACGCAGCGTGCGCACGTCGCGACGGATGTGCGCACGCCCCGCAGGTCCGAGGAGGACGTAGAGCAGGACCGGCACCAGGCCGACGGCCGCGCCGCGCAGGTAGGCCACCCCGGCCATGCCGACCACCAGGTCGACCACCTTGTCGGCCTGCGCCTCGGGGTTGGAGACGATCAGCGCGTACCGGCTGACGAGCTCCTCGGTGCTCGCCGCGTCGGTCTTGCCGAGCGTGATCTCGACTCCGAGCGGGGAGTCGATCCCGATCCGGACGTCGGGCAGCACCGGTCCGGTCGCCAGCACCGCGTGCCGGTCGAGCATGGGCCGGACCACCGCGTCGTGACCGGCGAGCTCGGTGGAGCGCTCCGAGGAGAAGAACAGCGCCGAGCCCACCACCAACGTGGTCAGCAGCCAGATCAGGGCGAGCACGGCGAACCGCAGCAGGCGCGACCGACGTGACGGTCGGGCCGCCACGTCACCGTCGCCCGCCCCCGGCGGGATCGCTCCCACCGGGGCTGCCGGGCCGGACGGAGACATGGATGCCGTGTCCACGCGTTCTCTCCTCGTCAAGCGTCGGGGTGTGGTCAGGCGCGAGCCTGGGAGACCGCGTACAGCGTCACCGAGGCGGCCACACCGGCGTTCAGCGACTCCAGCTCGTTCACCATCGGGATGGAGACGATCTGGTCGCAGGTCTCGGTGACCAGGCGCGAGAGGCCCTTGCCCTCGGAGCCGACGACGATCACCAGCGGGCCGGTGGCCAGGCCGTCCGGCGAGGCGAACTCGGGCAGCGAGACGTCGCCCTCGGCCGCCAGGCCGACCACCATGCAGCCGGCCTCCTGGTACTCCTTGAGCGCCCGGACCAGGTTGACCGCCTGCGCCACGGGAGTGCGGGCGGCGGCACCGGCAGAGGTCTTCCAGGCCGAGGCGGTCATGCCGGCGGCACGACGCTCGGGGATCAGCACGCCGTGCGCACCGAAGCCAGAGGCCGAGCGGATGACGGCACCCAGGTTGCGCGGGTCGGTCACCTGGTCCAGCGCCACGATCAGCGGGCGCTCCGACATCGCGTCGGCACGGACCAGCAGGTCCTCGGGGTGGGCGTACTCGTAGGCCGGGATGCGGGCGGCCAGGCCCTGGTGCACGGCGCCGGCGGTCATCCGGTCCATCTCGTTGCGGGTGACCTCGAGCAGGGTCAGCCCGGCCTCGGCGGCCAGCTTGAACGCCTCACGCAGACGACCGTCGCGCTCGGCTCCCTCGGCCACGTAGATGTGGGACACCGGGATGCCCGCGCGCAGTGCCTCGACCACGGAGTTGCGACCGGCCACCCACTCGGCGTCGGAGGTCTTGGTGCGGCGCGGGCGGGTCTGCGCGGCGCGCTCCACCTTCTGCTTGACCTTGTACTGCTTGTGGTACGGACGCTCGGAGGCCTTCGGCGTGGGGCCCCGGCCCTCCAGTCCACGTCGGACCTGACCACCGGAACCGACGGTCGCGCCCTTCTTGCCCTTGCGGATGGAGCCCTTGCGCTGGGAGTTGCCTGCCATGTCTGCTGCTTTCGTCTACGCGGACCAGTGTCCGCGGGGGGTTTGTGGAGGTCGATCGCTGGTGCCGGGCCGTCAGGCCAGCGACCAGCGGGGACCCTCGGGAGTGTCGGTGACGTCCACACCAGCGGCCTTGATCGTGTCGCGGATGGCGTCTGCCGCCGCGAAGTCCTTGGCCGCGCGAGCCGCCGCACGCTGCTCGAGCAGGGTGCGCACCAGGGCGTCGACGGCGTCGGTGAGCGCCTCGGTCTCGCTGTGGGCGGCGCCGACCCAGGCCGGGTCGGCCGGGTGCAGGCCGAGCGCGTCCAGCATCGCCAGCACGGCCCGGGCGGAGGTCTCGACCGCCACCCTGTCGTCGGCCTTGTTGCCCGCCTTGACCTCGTCGAAGAGGACGGCGACCGCACCCGGGGTACCCAGGTCGTCGTCCATCGCGGCGACGAACGCCTCGGGCAGGTCGGCGAGGCTGTGGCTGCCTGCCTCGGTGGCCACCCCGGTCATGCTCTTCGCCCGCTCGAGGAAGGTCTCGATCCGGCGGAAGCCGGTGGCGGCCTCGTCGAGGGCCTCGAAGGAGAACTCGACGTGGCTGCGGTAGTGGTGGGACACGAGGTACCAGCGCAGCTCTGCGCCGCGGTACTTCGTCAGGACCGCCGGGATGGTGAGCGAGTTGCCGAGCGACTTGCTCATCTTCTCGCCGGCCGTGGTGATCCAGGCGTTGTGCATCCAGTAGTTGGCGAAGCCGTGTCGGCTTGTTAAGCAAATCCTTCAGCTTCTTGAAGAAACTCTCACGTTTTGCGTAGTTTTTCGATTCGAGCGAAGCCTCCAGATCGGTGATCAGCTTCTTCTGCTCTTTCGAAAGATTCTTCGGCACTTCCACGTAAACCTTGACATACTGGTCGCCGCGGTCATTGCGGTTGGGGCGTGTGACACCCTTACCGCGCAAACGGAACACCGTGCCCGTCTGTGTACCTTCGGAAATGCGGTATTTTACATTGCCGTCGATGGTCGGCACCACAATTTCATCGCCCAGTGCCGCCTGTGCATAGGTGATCGGGATATCGCAGTGAATATCGTATAAGTCGGAGGCCAAGCGGTCTAGAAGCAATAGAGAGGGACAAC
>JAZQNT010000180.1:0-6052 GCA_045627505.1 Nocardioides sp. | reverse complement strand
AGGCCGACGGCAGGGCCGCGGCACTGGGTACCGGCATTCGCTTGGCGTCGCCCTTGGAGCAGTTCACGAAGGAGGAGCGGATGGACTCGGGCGTCAGCGGTTGCACGGCGCCAGCCTGCCACGGCGAACCAGCCCGCCAGCCAGCCCGCCAGGGAGCACGGCGGCTGCATGCTTCGCTCCCGGTGTGACGGCGAGACTCCCGCCGGACGAGCCACTGCGACACAGGTCACACTCTGGCTACACTCCGTCCATGAAGTTGCCTGCGTCCCCACCCGTCGCGACGTCCCCCGCGAGATCCTTCGGCCGGGTCGTCGGGGTGGTCACCTCGTTGCTGGTCACCACCGCCCTGCTCGGACCCTCCGCGTACGCGGAGACCGTCCGCCCCGCGCACCCTCCGGTCTGGGACACGGCGGCGGGGGGTGAGCGGTACGTGGCCTTCGGCGACTCCTTCGTCTCCGGGCCCGGCATCGCGCCACAGCGGGCCACGTGTGGACGCAGCGAGAAGAACTTCCCGACCCTGGTGGCCACCGCTCTGAAGGTGAACTCCTTCGTCGACGCCTCCTGCGGCGGGGCCACCACCACCCACTTCTGGAACGAGCAGACCAACTACGGCGTCAACGCCCCGCAGCTGGACGCGCTCACGAAGGACACCACCCTGGTCACCTTCGGCACCATGGGCGGCAACGACATCGGCCTGGTGCAGCTGGCAGCTGGGTGCGCGAGCACCGCCTGCGTGCCGCCGGCCGGCACCGACCCGCTGGCCGAGAAGTTCGCCGCAGTCCGGGTCTCGCTCACCGACGCGCTGGCCGAGACCCGCCGCCGCGCCCCCGCTGCCGAGGTCGTGGTGGTCGGCTACGGCACCTACCTGCCGAAGAACGGCTGCCCCGACGTGTTCGGTGGGCTGGTGGACTCCGCTGAGGCCAACTACGTCCAGGGCCAGATCGACCGACTCTCCGACCTGCTGGAGGACGTTGCGAAGAAGGCCGACGTCCTCTTCATCGACCAGCGTGAGATCCCCGGGGCGGTCGACCGCACGGTGTGCGCCTCGCCCGACCGGCAGTGGCTGCGGGCCCTGAACACGTACGACGACGGCAGCCTGTTCCACCCGTCTGCCTGCGGGATGGACGCCACCGCCCAGCACGTCGTGCGCGAGCTGCGTCGGGCCGACGGGCAGAGCGTTCCCGCGTTCGACAGCTCCTGCGTGAGCGCTGGCCCCGTTCCGGCAGTGACCCCCAGCCCGACTCCCACGCCGAAGCCCGCTCAGCCCACCCAGCCAGCCGGTCCGACCAAGGCCCAGCGGCTCAAGGCCCTGAAGGCGAAGGCCTCCTCCGTGCGGCTCGCGGCGTCGTGCGTGGGGAACGGGCCCACGTCCAAGCGCTCCAGCGTGCGGCTGGTCGTCACCGGCGGCAAGGGTGCGGTCAAGGCCGTCACCTTCAAGGCCGGTACGAAGAGGGTCGCCGTGGACCGGAAGAAGCCGTGGGCCACGACGAAGAAGGCATCGGTCCTGCGCAAGCACCTCAAGAAGCGTTCGGCCACGCTCAGCGCCGTCGTCACCCTGCGTGACGGCAGTGTGACCGTCACGAAGACGGTCAAGGCCAAGCGGCCCCGCTGCGTCGCCTGACGCGCCGCCACCCGAACGCGCCTGTGGCCCCGGTCCACGGACCGGGGCCACAGGCGCGTTCTCGCTGGTGAGAGCCGGGATACGCCCCGGGTCAACCTGTCGTTGTGACCCGGCACTCAGATCCCCCACCACTCGGCAGGTCGCTGCTGCGCCGTGGCCGGAGTCGGTGTCATGCTCGAAACATGTCCCAGGGCGCAATACCGCACCAGTTCAACGTTCCGGCACCTTTCGTGGCCATCGTGCCCGGCCTGATCGCCGCGGCGGTGGGGATCCATCTCATCGTCATCGAGGCCGCCGCCTGGCTGGGAGCGATCCTGCTGCCGCTCGGTGCGCTGTTGATGGTGATCGGCTCCATCGCCAAGGGCGTGGCGTGGGGAATCGACCTGGAGCGCCAGCGCCGAGCCGAGTGACCCGGGCGTACGTGCGTCCGGTCAGCGCTTCGGTCTGAGGGCCAGGTAGAGCACCCCGTTGTCGTAGGTGTCGGCTGCCGTGCGTTCGAGGTCGAGCGGCGCCACACCGTCGGGGAAGAGCTTCGGGCCGGCTCCCCGCGCGGTCGGGTAGACGCACAGGTGCAACTCGTCCACGAGCCCGTCGGCCAGCATCTGGCGCACCAGGGTGCCCGAGCCCGAGACGTACAGGTTGCCCGCCTCCTCGGCGGTGCGCCTGATCGCCCCGACGTCGTACTGCCCGATCGACGTGCTGTTCGCCCACAGCTCGCCCGCGTCGGCGAGCGTCGACGACACGACGTACTTGGGCATCTCGTTGAAGAACGGCGCGCCGGCGTCGTCCTCCGTCGTCCGCTGAGGCCAGGCCTGGGCGAACATCTCGAACGTGCGCCGACCCAGCAGGATGCCCTGGGAGGAGTTGCAGACCGCCGCGATCCGCTCACTCATCGCGTCATCCCACGGGTACTCGGCCGACCAGTACGGGTTGTCGATCACCCCGTCGAGGCTGACGAACTCGTGGACGTGGATCTCTCCCATGCGCGCTTCCCCTGTCACCTCCGGTCCGGCTCCCTGTCGGGCCGCTGCATCCCGGTTCCCATCCCCGATCCATGCTGCCGTCCCGGCTCCCCGACGTCCACGGGTGTGCGGACTCACAGCCCCGCACGGCCCGGCGCCCTCCGGGAGTCGGGTTGAATGGGACGTCTGCCCGGCGTCGTTCTGCCGGGGTGGCCGGGGGCCGTCGGCCCACCGTCGTCCGAGGCTCGAAACCTCCAGCGTTCCCCCAACCGGAATCCCGGAGGTTCCTACATGTCCGAAGCAGTCCGCACACCCGTCGACGAGTCGCCGGCGGTGGCCGATGCGCCGTCGCCGACCCGCTGGTGGGCCCTCGTCGTCCTCGGTCTGACCCAGTTGATGGTCGTCCTCGACTCGACGATCGTCTCCATCGCCCTGCCCTCCGCCCAGGCCGACCTCGGCATGGCCGACGACCAGCGCCAGTGGATCATCACCGCCTACGCCCTGGCGTTCGGCTCGTTGCTGCTCCTCGGTGGCCGCATCGCCGACTACTGGGGACGCCGGCGCGCCTTCCTCACCGGCATCATCGGCTTCGGTGCCGCCTCCGTGTGGGGTGGCTTCGCTGGGACCGCCGGTGAGCTGATCGCGGCCCGGGCCCTGCAGGGCGTCTTCGCCGCGCTGCTCGCCCCTGCCGCCCTGGCCATGCTCACGGTGATCTTCGCCTCCGGCAAGGAGCGCAACATCGCGTTCGCCATCTTCGGCATCATCGCCGGAACCGGTGCCGCCTTCGGCCTGCTGCTCGGCGGCGTGCTCACCCAGTACGCCGACTGGCGCTGGTGCCTGTTCGTCAACGTCTTCTTCGTCATCGCCGGCGTGATCGGCGCGTTCAAGTTCCTGGTCGAGAGCCGCGCCGAGGGGAACAACACCTACGACCTCCTCGGTGCGGTCCTGGTGACGCTGGCCCTGGGCAGCCTCGTCTACGGCTTCTCCTGCGCCGAGGGCGGCTGGGGCGAGCGCGACACCGTGGGGTTCCTCGCCTCCGGCGTGGTGCTGCTGGTGGCCTTCGTCTACTCCCAGACGAAGGTCGCGAACCCGCTGCTGCCGTTGCGCGTCGTGACCCACCGGGTCCGTGCCGCGTCGTTCCTGCTGCAGGCCTTCGTGGGTGCGGTGATGATGGGCGCCCTGCTCTACCTGACCTTCCACTTCCAGCTGGTGATGGGCTACGGCCCGCTGCGCGCCGGTCTGGCCAGCGTCGCGATGACCGTGGTGATCATGGCCACCGCCCCGATCTCCACCCAGATGTTCGAGAAGCTCGGCGCCCGCGCCGTGCTCACGCTCGGTTCGTTGATCGCCACCGTCGGCCTGCTGGTGCTGAGCCGCATCACCCCCGACGGCACCTACGTCAGCCAGGTGCTGCCGGCGCTGGTGATCATGGCGTGCGGCTTCTCGCTGATCTTCGTCCCGATGTCGAACCTGGCCCTGGTCGGCGTCGCCCCGCACGACGCCGGCGTGGCCTCCGCCGTCGCCAACTCGGCCCTCAACATCGGTGGCTCGATCGCCGTGGCCGTGTTCAGCGCCCTGTACGTATCGACGTTCGACGACGCCATGACCGGTGGCTCTGACCCGATGAGCGCCATGGTCGACGGCTACAGCACCACCTTCGTCGGCGCCGCGGTGGCCATGTTCGTCGGCGCGGTCATCTGCTTCACCCTCATCCCGAAGAAGAAGGACCTCGAGCTCGACCCGTCGCAGGCCGCCGTCGCGATGCACTGATTCTGGTCGGCACTGGTTCTGTTCAGTACTGACGCTGGGACCCCGGACACGACGTGTCCGGGGTCTTGCCGTCCGGTGGCCGGATCGGCCGCGCGTGGATCAGCCGGCGGCCAGCCAGGGACAGACCGCGTCCCGGGTGTGCAGCGCCTGCTGACGTCGGCGGTCCACCCGGGGCCGGCGGTGCGCGTCCACGTCCCGGGGACGGGCCAACGGGATGCCCACGTCCGGCAGCTCGGTGCTGGCAGGGGCGTCCTCGTCGGCCACCGCTCCAGCGGCGAACAGGCGCACCTCCACGTCGTAGACCCCGTAGCCGTTGGGCTCCACCGTGGTCGGGCCGAGGCGGCGCAGCATCGCCAGCGAGGCGGAGTTGCCCGAGGCCACCTCGGTGACCAGCCGGACCACCCCCTCGGGACGCTGCTCGGCCAGCACCTGGAGCAGCGCCGACGCGATCCCGCGACCCTGCCAGGCCTCCTTGACCGTGACCGCGACGTCGGCGGCGTCCGGTTCGTCCTCGTAGCGCACCATCCGACCGATCGCCACCGGGTCGTAGGTGCCCGGGGCCTCGTCACTGGCCACGGCCAGCACGTAGGCCACGTGGTGGACGAAGTCGACGTCGTCCACCAGGTGCGTCAGCATCGCGTCGCTCAGGTGCGACGTCGGGGTGAGGAACCGCTGGCGGCGAGTCTCGGCGGTCAGCTCCTCGAAGCCCGCAACGAGCTGCTCGCGGTCACTGTGGCGCAGTGGCAGGACGATTGCGGGCGTCCCGTCGCGCAGGCGCACCTCCCGGAGGACCTCCTCGGGGCCGGTCTGGTGGGCGGCAGTCTGGTGGGGGGCAGTCTGGTCGGGGGCGACCGGCGCCGCCAGCGTTCATCCTGAGCCAGGATCAAACTCTCCGTAAATGTTTTACAGACACAATGCCGGGGCCAAGGAAAATTGGCCGCCAGGCACTGCACTAAATTCGAAACCGGCTAAAAAAACCGTTCCATACCCACGGGGTGGGCGGACACGGTCGATTCAACCAATCAAAATAAATTGGTATCAATAAACTTGGCACACTATTGAGTTCTCAAACAACAGACGCAATCCGAAAATACTCGGGAAAACAATGTTTTCCTTTTCTTCTTCGCTGCATTGTTTTATTATCTTATTCCATTCCGGCGTTATTTGCAATTCGCGGTTTTCCTGTCGGAATCCCGTGAAAAGCGTTTGTACCGCCGTTCCGGACCCAGCGTGAACCGGAGTCTTTTCCGCCGGCCCGGTGAAGGGCACGGGAGTTGGACTCTGATTTTCGAAGGGGTTTGGCCGCCATGCTCTGGCGCTTTTTCAGCGTCCCTGCCGCGGCGACTTCAATTACTTTACACACCCCGACCGGTCCTTGCAAACCGGATCGAAGTGACCTGCCGCACGCTGTCCGCAACACCGCAGATCCGGCTGTGCGGGCCAGCGTTTCGGCCGATACATCCATGGTAAAACCTCAGGCACACCTCTGCGCAAGCCGGTTCCCGGTCAGCCTCGTCACATAAACACTTGTCACATGAAAAAGTCGGAGGCCAAGCGGTCTTAGGAAGACAATAGAGAGGGACAACTCCTTGGCTCACAGAACGACATGGCTGATCCGACTTATGGTAAAACCTCAGGCTGCCCTCTGCGCAAGCCGGTTCCCGGTCAGCCTCGTCACATAAACACTTGTCACATGAAA
>JAZQNT010000179.1:0-5070 GCA_045627505.1 Nocardioides sp. | reverse complement strand
CCTGTTGGTTCTGCGCCAGGGGCCTGTACTCGAACTGCCACAACGTCAACCCCAACGCCACGGCGATCGGTGGCATCTACGGCTACTCGCACAGCGCCGGCGGCTACGACGGAGGCCAGGCCGAGTACGTCCGGGTGCCGTTCGCCGACGTCGGACCCACGGTCATCCCGGCGTGGATGGGCGACGAGGGCGCACTCATGTGCACCGACGCGCTCCCGACGGGGTACTTCGGCGCCCAGCTCGCCGACATCGTCCAGGGTGACGTGGTCGTCGTCCTGGGAGCCGGTCCAGTGGGCCTCTTCGCGGCCCGTTCCGCGTGGCTGATGGGAGCCGGGCGGGTGATCGTGGTCGACAGGCTTGACTACCGGCTGGAGTTCGCCGAACGGTTCGCCTACGCGGAGACGGTGAACTTCGACCGGGTGCGCGACGTGGTCGTCCATCTGAAGAAGATGACCGACGGCCTGGGTGCCGACGCCGTCGTGGAGGCGGTCGGGGCGGAGGCTGACGGAAGCCTCCTGCAGCACCTGAGCGCCACCACGCTCAAGCTCCAGGGAGGATCGCCGATCGCGCTCAACTGGGCCATCGACGCGGTCCGGAAGGGCGGGACCATCTCGGTGATGGGTGCCTACGGACCGATGTTCAGCGCGGTGAAGTTCGGTGACGCCATGAACAAGGGGCTCACGCTCCGGATGAACCAGTGCCCGGTGAAGCGGCAGTGGCCGCGACTCTTCGAGCACATTCGCAACGGACACCTGAACCCCAGCGAAATCATCACCCACCGCATCCCCCTCGACCACGTCGCGGAGGCCTACCGGATGTTCTCGGCCAAGCAGGACGGCTGCATCAAGCCGGTCCTGCTTCCGGCCGGGTGAGGAGAAGCCATGACGAGCACGCCGTACGTTCGGAGCCCGCGGGCGGGCATCCCGAGCCCCGCCGAGCTTCGGGCACGGATCCCAGGGTGGGGTGTCGACCTCGACCCCAAGGATCGCCCTGCCTTCCCACGGGAGGTCGCAGGGCTGCCCGCCCAGGTGCACTGGGACTATCCGGCCGAGCAGCCCGAGCGCTCTCCGCGCGAGCGCTCGCTCGAGCACCTGCAACTCACGCCGGTCTTCGGCACCACGCTGCCGCCGCGCGGACTCTCGGGCGCGGTGCGGAGGGTGGCCTACTCCCGCTTCAGCGAGGCCCGGGCAGCCCACTGGCTGCTGCTCCTGGTGGCGGACAGGGTGGACGTCGTCGAGACGGCGTTGCGCGGTCTGCCCGAGGGGAGGCCGCGCGCTTGGGTGGACCGGTCGCTCGCCGCAACGACCGGGATCGTGGAGAAGGGGGTACGGCAGGACCAGAGCGCTGCCGACTGAGGATCGGCGGCCAGCGCGCACGTGGTCCATCGGAAGGGGACCGCAAGACGCCGAGCGCGCGTACCGTTGTTCGTGGGCGCAGGCCGGCAACGCTGACGCCCACCAGCGGGCCGGATCCGCCGGCCCGACGTCAGGCCCCCACCGGTGGCCGGAGGAGGAACCAATGTTCGACGAAGTGACCACCGAACTCGCTCCGGAGGAGTGCTGGCGACTGCTGGCCGAGAACTCGTTGGGCCGCCTTGCCTTCGACCTGGTCGGCGAGCTGCACATCACCCCGATCAACTACGTGGTGGACGGCCAGAGCCTGTTGTTCCGATCCGCCGAGGGCAGCAAGCTCCTGAGCGTGGTCATGGACGGAGCAGTGGCGTTCGAGATCGACGGCCAGGACGGCGAGACGGCGTGGAGCGTCCTGGTGCGTGGCCGGGCCAGCCTCCTGGACGAGGCCGATGAGCACCGGGCCGACGCGTTGCCGTTGCACCCGTGGGTGGACGCTGAGCACAAGTACAACGTCGTGGAGGTCACTCCCACGGCTGTCACCGGGCGGTTCTTCCGACTCGACCCGGATGCCCGACCTGCCAAGGCCGGCACCGACGCCTGACCGTCCGGAGACGCAGGTGGGCAGGCAGTGTCCTGAGGACGGGGCGGATCCCTACACTCATCCCATGCCGTCGACCTCTCCGCCTCCTGCCGACATCGCCGAGGACGACCCAGTCCTGGCTGGCTCCGAGCAGGCCCGCCCCGACCAGGTGGCGCCCGCACCCGAGGAGGGGAAGCGCGCCTGGCCGGCGCGCCCCGACGAGCGGGACACCGCCCGCCCGGTGCGGATCGTCGCCATGGCCGCCTACGCCGGGCTGGTGCTGACGTGGAGCCTGACGATCGGCATCCCCAACGACACCGTCCAGGTCTTCCTGTGGCTGTGGCTGGCCACCATCGCGTGGAACGTCCAGGCGCCTCCGCGCCATCACCTGACGTTCCTGCGGGACTGGTCCCTGCCGGTGTTGGGTCTCGTCGTCTACTTCTTCAGCAGAGGCCTGAGCGACGAGGTGATGAACCTGCCGGTCCACTACCAGATGCCGATCACAGTGGACCAGTGGCTCGGCGGTGGCACCACGCCGACCGAGCTGCTCCAGAACGCGTGGTGCGGGGAGCCCTGCGTGCGCGCGCTGGAACCCCGGTGGTTCGACCTGGCGTTCACCACGGTCTACGCCACACACTTCGTGGCCGGGCTGACCATCGCAGCCGTGCTGTGGCTGCGCAGCCGCCCGGAGTGGGTCAAGTGGATGCGCCGCTACCTCGTGATCAACTTTGCCGGCCTCTTCGTCTACATCTTCTACCCGATGTCCCCGCCGTGGCTCGCCTCCCAGGAGGGGTACCTCGACGGCGTCGCACGCATCACCAGCCGGGGGTGGCGCGAGATCGGCCTGGAGCGGGTCGACCTGATCCTTCACGGAGTGGGCAACCCGGTCGCGGCGATGCCCTCCCTGCACACCGGAATCTCTGCGTTGATCGCGCTCTACGCCGTCCAACGGCTGCGTTCGCGCTGGCGATGGGTGCTGCTGGCCTACCCGGTGGCGATGGGCACCGCGTTGGTGTACTTCGGGGAGCACTACGTGATCGACGTGGTCGCAGGCATCGCGTTGGCCGCCCTGGTCCTGTGGGCCTGCGAGAGGTGGGAGCGGCGTCGCACGCGCACCGCGGGCAGGACGAACGAGGCAGACGCGGCCACCGTCGCGGGCACGGAGCGAACGTCCTCGGCCCAGGTCGAGGCCTGAGGTCTGCGGGTGGTCGAGCGGACGACCGGGCCCTGCGCGGCAGGTCCCACGTGGTCCACCTGGCCGCGCCCCCACCACGTGCGGTCGCTCGCTCTGTAGTCTTCTCCCAGACGCTCCGGTCCTGCCGGGCCGGAACGCCGCCCCTCACTGGCCGACGCGTGTCGCCGGTCGTCCGCCCTGACTGAATGAGTTCATCCTCGATGCCTATCCTTCGTTCTGCGACGTCCACCTCTGGCCGCAACATGGCCGGCGCCCGTGCCCTGTGGCGTGCCACCGGCATGACCGACTCCGACTTCGGCAAGCCGATCATCGCGATCGCCAACTCCTTCACCGAGTTCGTACCCGGACACGTCCACCTGCGGGACATGGGCAAGATCGTCGCGGAGCAGATCGAGGCGAACGGGGGCGTTGCCAAGGAGTTCAACACCATCGCGGTGGACGACGGCATCGCCATGGGTCACGGCGGCATGCTCTACTCGCTGCCCAGCCGCGAGCTCATCGCCGACGCGGTGGAGTACATGGTCCAGGCGCACTGTGCCGACGCCATCGTCTGCATCTCCAACTGCGACAAGATCACGCCCGGCATGCTGCTGGCCGCGCTGCGTCTCAACATCCCGGTCGTCTTCGTCTCCGGCGGACCGATGGAGGCCGGCAAGACCACTGCGATCGAGGGTCTCGTGCACCCCAAGCTCGACCTGGTCGACGCCATGTCCGCCTCGGCCAACGACGCGGTGAGCGACGAGCTGCTCGACACCATCGAGCGCTCCGCCTGCCCCACCTGCGGTTCCTGCTCGGGCATGTTCACCGCCAACTCCATGAACTGTCTGACCGAGGCGATCGGTCTCTCCCTGCCGGGCAACGGTTCCACCCTGGCCACCCACGCCAAGCGTCGCGCCCTCTTCGAGGAGGCCGGCCGCGTGATCATGAACCTCTGCCGCGCCTACTACGACAACGACGACGAGTCGGTGCTGCCGCGCAACATCGCCAACCGTTCCGCGTTCGAGAACGCCGTCGCCCTCGACGTCGCGATGGGCGGCTCCACCAACACGGTGCTGCACCTGCTGGCGGCCGCCCGCGAGGCCGAGCTCGACTTCAACGTCCACGACATCGACGCGATCTCGCGCCGGGTGCCGTGCCTTTCCAAGGTCGCTCCCAACTCGCCGAAGTACCACATGGAGGACGTCCACCGTGCCGGTGGAATCCCCGCGCTGATCGGTGAGCTGCGCCGTGGGGGCGCGCTGAAGGAGGACGTGCACTCGGTGCACTCCGCCAACCTCGACGAGTGGCTCGACGAGTGGGACATCCGCAGCGAGAACCCCTCGCAGAAGGCACTCGACCTGTTCCGCGCGGCGCCGGGTGGCGTCCGTACGGTGGAGCCGTTCTCCACCGAGAACCTGTGGGCGAGCCTCGACACCGACGCCGCGGAAGGCTGCATCCGCGACTTCGAGCACGCCTACTCCGCCGACGGTGGCCTGGCCATCCTGAGCGGCAACCTGGCCGAGGACGGCTGCGTGGTGAAGACCGCCGGTGTCGCCGAGGAGGCGCTGGTCTTCAACGGCGAGGCGATCGTCTTCGAGTCCCAGGACGACGCCGTCGCCGGCATCCTGGGCAAGAAGGTCCAGGCCGGACACGTCGTGGTCATCCGCTACGAGGGCCCCAAGGGCGGCCCGGGCATGCAGGAGATGCTCTACCCGACCGCCTTCCTCAAGGGCCGTGGGCTCGGTGCGAAGTGCGCGCTGATCACCGACGGTCGCTTCTCCGGCGGCACCAGCGGACTGTCGATCGGCCACGTCTCCCCCGAGGCGGCCGGTGGTGGCCTGATCGCGCTGATCGAGGACGCCGACCCGATCGCCATCGTCATCCCGAACCGCTCCATCAGCCTGGACGTCCCGGAGGAGGGGCTCGCCGCGCGCCGCATCCTCCAGGAGAAGCGCGAGAAGGCG
>JAZQNT010000178.1:0-1790 GCA_045627505.1 Nocardioides sp. | reverse complement strand
CCGAACCGATGAGACCGATCCCGGCGAAGGCGGTGCGCGACCTGGTCGGGGTGATCGACGCCGGCAGCCACATCAGGGCACTGATCGAGGAGAGCGCCAGGACCACGCCCACCAGCAGGGCCAGCGGCGTCGTGTAGGCGTACATGACGACACCGTCCACGGAGTCTTCCCGCAACGCGGGGTCGCAGGCGATGAGCAGCCAGATGACCCCCATCGCCCAGGCGATCCAGAGCAGGGGTTCGAGCATGAACCGGATCGGGCCGGCCACCCGGTAGGCGTCGACCCGCAGCTGCGAGCCCACCTTCTTGCGGCGGACCGAGACCGGACGGTGCCGATCGTCCGCCAGGGGCTGGAGATGGATGGTCTCCGGCAGGTGCTCGAACGTCATGGGGGTCCTCTCAGATCACCGGAAGCATCTGGTCACGCTCGAAGGCAGACACCTGGCCGCGGTACTCCTCCCACTCCGCACGCTTGTTGCGCAGGAAGAAGTCGAAGACGTGCTCGCCGAGGGTCTCGGCCACGAGCTCGGAGTTCTCGGCCAGCGTGATCGCCTCGTGCAGGTTGCGCGGGAGCGACTGGATACCCAGGCTGCGACGCTCACGGTCGGTGAGGGCGGTCAGGTCGTCCTCCGCCTCGCGCGGCAGCTCGTACCCTTCCTCGATCCCCTTCAGGCCGGCGGCGAGCGTCACGGCGAAGGCGAGGTAGGGGTTGCACGCGGCGTCCAGGGAACGCATCTCGATGCGCGTCGACTGGCCCTTCTCGGGCTTGTACATCGGCACCCGGATCATCGCGGAGCGGTTGTTGTGGCCCCACGAGATGTGCTGGGGCGCCTCGCCGCCACCGAGGATGCGCTTGTAGGAGTTGACCCACTGGTTGGTCACGGCCGTGATCTCTGCGGCGTGGGTCATGAGTCCGGCGATGAACGAGCGGCCGGTCTGCGAGAGCTGGTACTGGGCGCCGGCCTCGAAGAACGCGTTGCGGTCGCCCTCGAAGAGCGAGAGGTGGGTGTGCATGCCCGACCCGGGGTGCTGCGTGAAGGGCTTCGGCATGAAGGAGGCCCAGACCCCCTGGCCCAGCGCCACCTCACGGATGACGGTGCGGAGGGTCATGATGTTGTCGGCCGTGGTCAGCGCGTCGGCGTAGCGCAGGGCGATCTCCTGCTGGCCCGGACCGGCCTCGTGGTGGCTGAACTCCACCGAGATGCCCATGGACTCGAGCATCGTGATCGCCTCACCCGTCGCCGAGCACGCGGTCGCGCTCCTCATCTCCTACATCCGCCAGATCCCGCAGTACAATGCGCGGGCGAAGGCGGGCTACGAGTGGGGCAAGGTCGAGGGCATGGACTGGCACGTCTCGCACCGGACGCTCGGCCACGTCGGCTACGGCAACATCGCGCGCCGCGTCGAGAGGATGATGAGCGGTTTCGACATGCGGACGCTCCACTACGACCCGTACGCGCCGGACTCGACCGACCTCGAGACGCTGCTCCGCGAGAGCGACTACGTGAGCGTCCACTGTCCGCTCACGCCGGAGACGACGAAGCTCATCAACGCCGAGCGCCTGGCGCTCATGAAGCCGAACGCGATTCTCGTCAACACCTCGCGCGGCCCGGTCGTCGACGAGGAGGCGCTCGCCGACGCGCTGGAGTCCGGCAGGCTCGGCGGCGCGGCGATCGACGTCATGTGCGCGGAGCCGCCGGACGTGAAGAGCCGGCTGCTCCAGAACCCGAAGTGCCTCGTCACGCCCCACGTCGCGGCGTTCTCGGCGGACTTCGAGAAGAACTTCTGGGC
>JAZQNT010000177.1:0-4157 GCA_045627505.1 Nocardioides sp. | reverse complement strand
TCTATTGTCTTCCTAAGACCGCTTGGCCTCCGACTTGTGTACTGGGGGATGTGCTGGCGGATGTGCTGGGGCATGGTGGGGCTCCCCGAACTCAGGCGCTGGCGACTAGTTGCCCGACCTCTGGCTGACCTCGAGGATCTGCGGGACGAGCTCGTCGACGATCACCGGGATCGAGAGCGGCGTGGGCGAGGTGACGGCGACACCCACGCCGTCCGCCGGCAGCGCCACCACCTTGTCCGCCTCCACGGCGGGGATGCGCCCCAGCAGGGCGTTGCCCGTGACCTGCTCGAGCTGCTCGTCGGACTCGACGTAGGTGAGCACCAGGTCGGAGGCCAGGGTGTTCGCCCGCTCCGCCGAGACGGACCCGTAGAACGCGCCCTCGGGAACCACCCGATCGACCAGCGCCGGCACCTCCAGCCCGAGGTCGTCCAGGATCGCCACCCGCGGGTCGTCCTCGGCGTAGACGCCGACGGTGCCCAGGTCGCTGGGGTCGAAGTAGGTGAAGATGAAGCTGGTCTGCGCGATGCTCGGGTTCTGCGTCGCCACGTCGTCGATCAGCGCTTCGGTGGTCTCCTCGACCTCGGCCGCCTTCGCCGGTCGCCCCAGCGCGAGGCCGGCCTGCGCGAGGGAGTCGTCCCAGGAGGTGAGCCAGTCGTCGCCGGGCGGCGCCACCACCGGAGCGATCTTGCTCAGCGAGTCGTACTCCTTCTGCGTCAGCGCCGAGTTGCTGGCCAGGATCAGGTCGGGCGTGAGCTCAGCGACCTCGTCCACCGGGATCCCGTCCGAGGTGTCGAGCTGGGCGGGCGCCACCGCTTCGAGCTCGTCGAGCGCCGCGTCGAACCAGTCCGTGGAGGCGTTCTCGTTGGGCCCCCAGGTCACCTTGGGGACGCCCACCGGCACCACACCGAGTGCCAGGACGTTGTCCTGGTCGGCGGATCCGAGGGTGACCACACGCTGTGGCTCGGACTCGATCTCGACCTCGCCGAAGCGGTGCTCCACGGTCACCGGGAAGGCCCCCTCCTCCGCAGGCGCCCCCGCGGAGGAGCTCCCCGAGTCCGCCTTGTCGTCGGTGGACCCGGTGGAGCAAGCAGTGGCGAGCAGGACGCCGAACACGGCGACTGCGGTGGAGAACGGACGACGCATGGAGACGATCCTTGAGATTAGGGAACCCTTACTTAGGCGAGCCTAACCTTCTTTCCGCAGATGTAAACCCCACGGCGAACACCGCTCGCCCCAGCGCATCCCCGGCCCATCCGTCAGACCCCAAGATGCGGTACCCGACAACGGCGCGGACGAACCTGCCCCAGATGCGAACCTGCCCCACACGCAGCGAGACCCCCGTCATCGACGGGGGTCTCGGCAACAGGGCGGTCGGGGCGCAGGCCCCGGTCCCTCAGATCGCGGTGCGGTGGAAGTTCGCGAAGGAGCGCGACGGCGTGGGGCCGCGCTGGCCCTGGTAGCGCGAACCGTACTTCTCCGAGCCGTACGGGTGCTCCGCCGGCGAGGAGAGGCGGAAGAAGCAGAGCTGACCGATCTTCATGCCCGGGTAGAGCTTGATCGGCAGGGTCGCGACGTTGGCCAGCTCGAGGGTCACGTGCCCGGAGAACCCAGGGTCGACGAAGCCCGCGGTGGCGTGGGTCAGCAGACCCAGGCGTCCGAGGGACGACTTGCCCTCCACACGCGCCGCGACGTCATCGGGCAGCGTGACGGTCTCGTAGGTGGAGCCCAGCACGAACTCGCCCGGGTGCAGGATGAACGCCTCGTCACCCTCCGTGGCGACCTCGCGCGTCAGGTCCGACTGGTCCGCGGCAGGGTCGATGTGCGGGTAGCGGTGGTTCTCGAAGACGCGGAAGAAACGGTCGAGCCGGAAGTCGATGCTCGACGGCTGGAGCATCGCCGGGTCCCAGGGGTCGAGGGTGATGCGGCCGGCGTCCAGCTCAGCGGCGATGTCGCGGTCGGAGAGAAGCACGAGGCAACAGTACCGGGGCCGCTCCCCCGGCGGTCAGGCATGCCGGAACGCAGGCCGCGGACCACCGGAGTGGCACAGCGGTCGGGGCATGGGTCGGTGCGGGCATGAGCAAGGACACCGGCCTGCCCCTTGGCGCAATCTGCCCTTGACGCGACAAGATGGACCCATGAGCTTCAAGCGCTACGTGGCCCTCGGCGACTCCTTCACCGAGGGGGTAGGCGACAACGACCCCGCCCGCCCCAACGGGCTCCGGGGATGGGCCGACCGAGTGGCGTTCGCACTGGCCGCCCAGGACCCGGCGTTCACCTACTCCAACCTGGCGATCCGTGGGCGCAAGCTGCCGCAGATCATCGACGAGCAGCTCGAGCCCGCGATCGCCATGAACCCCGACCTGGTCACCATCCACGGCGGCGGCAACGACGTGCTCCGGCCCAAGGTGGACATCGACTTGATCTGCGCCCGCTACGACGAGACGATCGAACGTCTGACCGCCACCGGCGCGCGCGTGGTCATGTTCACCATCTTCGACCCCGGCCCCGGCGGCATCTACGGCGCGACCCGCGGCCGGATGGCGCTCTTCAACGAGTTCGTCCGGGAGATCGCCGACAAGCACGGCGCCGACATCGTCGACATGTGGCGCATGCGCGAGGTGGACCTGGCCGCGCACATGGACACCGACCGGATGCACCTCAACGCCGCCGGCCACCAGTACATGGCCATCCAGGTGCTCGACACGCTCGGCCTGCCGCACGACCTGCAGCGGTTGGCGGTCGACCCGCTGCCCGTCCGCACCCGCCGTGAGCAGCTCGCCGAGAACGCACGCTGGACCCGGGAGTTCCTCGGACCCTGGATCGGTCGACGCCTCACCGGCCGGTCGTCCGGTGACACGGTGACGCCCAAGCACCCGACTCTTGAGCGGATCGGGTAAAGTCACGCTCGTCAGTCCCCACCACGGACCGGCGCTGCGGGCGTAGCTCAGTTGGTAGAGCGCGACCTTCCCAAGGTCGATGTCGCGAGTTCGAGTCTCGTCGCCCGCTCCGCAGCACGAAGGGCGCCTCCCTGCGGGAGGCGCCCTTCGTCGTCCTGCGTCACCCTGCGCGTCCTGCGTCGCCCTGCCCCCCGGCCCACGTCTTCGCCAACACCCCCACCGGGCATGGAGCGCCCGCGTCAGGGCCTCGGAGGATCCACTGACCACGCGTCCAGCAGCGCGAGCAGGTCCATGTCCCATGCAGCGGACGCCGGATCGGCGCTGACGTAGACCGCTCCCCGGTCCCCCTCCCCCCGGAGGACGACTGCCCGGACCGAGGGAACGTCAGGCAAGGCGTGCACCGCTCGGGAGTTCCCACCCGACCCACCGCCGTCACCACAGGGCGCGAACTGTCCCGTGCCCAGGCGACGGCCCGGCTCCACGGTCCCCACCTCTGGTCCGCTCACCAACGTGTACGTCCGGGCGGAGAACTCGAACGGCATCTGGCAGTCCAGACCCGCCTCGGAGTCGCTCCCCTCCGTCGAGCACGCGCCCAGCACCCACGCGCAGGCCACGAGTCCGATTCGTCCACGCACCGTCATGGCCATGGGACGCGCTACCTGAGGCCATCGGTTCCCCGGCGCAAGGACGCCCAGAGCCGCCACCCAAGGACGCCCCGCGCCTTGGAACCCACTGACCCGGTACACGTCTGCATCGGAGCGCATGGCACCCTCCCAACCACCCCGCGACCAAGGCATCGCTTTGTCGACATGTCGCCCCGCCGCCAGCGCGACTCCACCCGCTGGCCCGGGCCTGAAATGACCGGAGGCCCGCACCCGAGAACCAGAGTTCTCAAGGGTACGGGCCTCAACGGCTCCACAATTTGTCCGGCGGCGTCCTACTCTCCCACGACCTCTCGATCGCAGTACCATCGGCGCTGAAAGGCTTAACTTCCGGGTTCGGGATGGGACCGGGTGTTTCCCTCTCGCTATGACCGCCGTAACTCTCTCACCACACCACACGGGCGGGTAGCTCATTACGGGACAAGCAATATTTACTTGTTCACACAGACCAAGCAGAGCTTGTTGTCTGGGAACTGGTTAGTGGACGCGTGCGCTACGAAACTCTGTCTTTGAGTTGTCATGTACGGTGTTGGGACAAGCCCTCGGCCTATTAGTACCGGTCGGCTAGGCATTACTGCTGTACACCTCCGGCCTATCA
>JAZQNT010000176.1:0-3526 GCA_045627505.1 Nocardioides sp. | reverse complement strand
GGCTACGATCCGACTTGTGCCGATACCGGTGTAGTGCGTTACGTTGTCCTTTGTCCAGCCGCTCTCGCCAGCGGCCTTGCGCCAGACGGTCTTCGAGATGCGGCGACCGGAGCCGTCGTAGTCGAGCGTGAGCCTCGTGGAGGCGCACTTGCCATTCTCGCAGACATCTTGACGGACAAATTCAACACCACGGATGAGACCGGCCCCGGGCGACCGCGCCTCGGCTCTGTCCACGTGGCGACGCAGATCGACCCGACGTGGCATGGAATTCGGCGAGCCGGTCTCGGAAGTGCTGGGCGTCACTGGTTACCGTGGCGCCATGCAACAGCGCGCCCTTGGACGTACCGGTCTCTTCGTCTCCCGCCTCGGTCTGGGCACCATGACCTGGGGTCGGGACACCGACCAGCACGAGGCGCGTGATCAGTTCAAGTCCTTCCTCGAAGCCGGTGGCTCGCTGGTCGACACCGCCTACTCCTACGGTGACGGAGCGACCGAAGAACTCCTGGGCTCGTTCATCGGCGACCTGGTCCGTCGCGACGACGTCGTGATCGCCACCAAGGCCGGCGTCGGTCGCCGGGCCGGGCAGCGGGTCGCATCCACCTCCCGCGCCACCCTGCTGGACAACCTCGACACCTCACTGCGCCGCCTCGGCGTGGACCACGTGGACCTGTGGCAGGTCCACCTCTGGTCGGACGAGACGCCCCTCGAGGAAACCCTGGCCACGCTGGACCTCGCGGTCCAGACCGGACGGGCCCGCTACGTCGGCATCTCCAACTACACCGGCTGGCAGACCGCCCAGGCCGCGACGTGGCAGCGAGCGGTGCCCGGCCGCACCCCGATCGCGTCCACCCAGGTGGAGTACTCGCTGTTGAAGCGCTCGGTGGAGGCCGAGGTGATTCCGGCTGCTGTGGCCAACGGCCTGGGAGTGCTCCCCTGGTCGCCCCTCGGACGCGGGGTGCTGACGGGCAAGTACCGGCACGGAACACCGTCGGACTCCCGCGGCGGCAGCGACCACTTCGCCGGATTCGTCTCCCCGTACCTGGACGATCGCGGCCGTGGGGTGGTCGAGGCCGTGTCCAAGGCGGCCGAGGGCCTGGGCTGGAGCCCGCTCCAGGTTGCGCTCGTCTGGGTCCGCGACCGGCTCGGAGTGACGGCGCCGATCATCGGTGCCCGCACCGCAGCCCAGTTGCTGCCCGCGCTCGCAACGGAGGAACTGTCGCTCCCGCCCGAGCTGATCGCCGCCCTCGACGACGTCTCGGCGGCCTGAGGACGAGGCTGCGACCATGGCCCGTCCACCCGCGATCGACGCCCTGAAGGCGCGCAAGGCGCTGGGGCGTGGCGTGGAGTGGGAGTTCCGCACCCTGCGCTACGACCGCAGCCTGTCGCGGAACGCGGTGACCCGACTGCTGGTCGAGCAGGCAGAGC
Organism: Nocardioides sp.; assembly: GCA_045627505.1. Taxonomy (GTDB): domain Bacteria; phylum Actinomycetota; class Actinomycetes; order Propionibacteriales; family Nocardioidaceae; genus Nocardioides. The sequence goes on along the minus strand of JAZQNT010000176.1, from coordinate 2,101 downwards.
TCGGTGGGTGGGAGTTGGCGCGGACCCGGATCGGACCGGACGGGAGCAGGAACGTGGTGCTGCGCCGCAAGATCATCCGACAGCTGCGCAGCGCTTGAGGCGTCAACGCTGAGGCATCCCGGTGTCACCTGTCCGGGGCACGCACGGAGCATCGCGGGGCATCACGCCTCGTCGAGGAACCGGTCGAACACTCGCGCCCCGAACTCCAGCGACTCCACGGGCACCCGCTCGTCCACGCCGTGGAAGAGCGCTCCGAAGTCGAGGTCCTGAGGGAGCTTGAGCGGCGCGAAACCGTATGTGGTGATCCCCAGACGACCGAAGTGCTTCCCGTCGGTGCCGGCACTCAGCAGGAACGGAGCCACCCGGGCCTCGGGATCCTGCGAGAGGATGCTCCGGGTGATGGCGCCCATCAGATCGCTGTCCACCGGCGACTCCCAGGGGCGTTGGTGGCTGACGAACTCACGCTCCACACCGGGGCCGAGCAGGCCGTCCAGGGTGGCGAAGAACTCGTCCTCGTAGCCGGGGAGGAAACGCCCGTCGAGGTGGGCCGTGGCCTCCGACGGAATGACGTTGACCTTGTACCCGGCACCCAGCATGGTCGGGTTCACGGTGTTGCGCAGGACGGCCCCGAGCATCTGCGCGGACGACTCGAACTCTCCCACCAGCGTCTCTGCGTTCTCCGGAGTGACCTCCACGTCCGCGATCTCGCCCACCGTGGCGAGCAGCACCTCCATCGCGGGCGTCAGGCGGACCGGCCACTCGTGGCTCCCGATCCGCGCCACGGCTGCGGCAAGGCGGGTGACCGCATTGTCGCGGTTGGTCATCGACCCGTGTCCCGCGGTGCCCCTCGCCCTCAGCCTCATCCACGCCATGCCGCGCTCGGCGGCCTCGATCAGGTAGATGCGCTGGCCCCGCACCGTGGTGGTGAACCCACCCACCTCGCCGACCGCGTCCGTGCAGCCCTCGAAGAGGTCGGGGCGTCGTTCCACCAACAGCTCACCGCCGTGGTGACCGCCCGCCTCCTCGTCGGCGGTGAAACAGAGCACCACCGGTCGGGACGGCATGGCGCCCACCCGTGCCCGGGCGCGGACCACGGAGAGCGCCATGGCGTCGAAGTCCTTCATGTCCACCGCACCGCGTCCCCAGAGGTAGCCGTCGGAGATCTCGCCCGAGAACGGGTGGTGGGTCCAGTCGCCGGCCTCCGCCGGAACCACGTCCAGGTGGCCGTGCACCAGCAGTGCGTCCTGCCGTCCGCCCGGGACGTCACCCCAACGGGCCACGACGTTGGTGCGCCCCGGCGCGAGCTCCACGATCTCCGGTTCGATTCCCACCTCGGCCAGCAGCTCCGCGACGCGCTCGGCTGTGGCCCGCTCCCCCGGTCCTGAACCGTCCCCGTAGTTCGAGGAGTCGATGCGAATCAGGTCGCGGCACAGCTCGACGACCTCGCGCGCCGGATCGCGCTCGAGGGTGCTGAGGGACGTGGCGTCGACATCGTGCGAGGTCAGAGGGTCGTGGGCCATGGCGCCCATCCTGCTGTGCCATGGGTGGGGACGCCACAACAGACCCCCGGTTTTCGTGCTGTCGCACGCTGTTGCTAACGTTCTTCTTGTTGCACCACACCAGTCCGGGTGGCGGAATAGGCAGACGCGCTAGCTTGAGGTGCTAGTGCCCGTATTAGGGCGTGGGGGTTCAAGTCCCCCCTCGGACACCACAGCCGAAGAGACCGGGTCGTCCCGGTCTCTTCGGCATTTCGGCCCTCCCTGGCTCTCTCTGGCCCTCTCCGGCCTGCCCAGGCCTGCATCTGTCACGCACTTTCCCCTCTGGATCGGCGGGCGGATCGCTCACGAATGCCGTGGCAGACGGCCCGCGCCGGGTCCACCTCCGGCGACGGCCCGCTGCCGGCCTTGGGTACCGGCAGCGCCCCGCCCCGATTCAGCGGAACCGGGAACCGTTGCTAGTGTTCTCCCTGTTGCACCACACCGGTCCGGGTGGCGGAATAGGCAGACGCGCTAGCTTGAGGTGCTAGTGCCCGTATTAGGGCGTGGGGGTTCAAGTCCCCCCTCGGACACCACAGCCGAAGAGACCGGGTCCTCCCGGTCTC
>JAZQNT010000175.1:0-1803 GCA_045627505.1 Nocardioides sp. | reverse complement strand
ATGGGGCAGCACTGTCTGATGAATTCGGTGCAGGCCAACCTTAAGTTTGACGACGGTACGCCTATGGATGAGCGGCTGCCTCGTGGAATAACAGGCTGGATCGATGAACTGAACCGCGTCGGCGAACCACGTCGTGAACTGCACCCAGGGATCGGTGGAGGCCGATTCCTCGTCCAGGCGAGCTGCGGTGTACTCGGTGCGCAGGGCTGCGATGCCCACCCCGAACTCGTCGCCCAGCTCCTCGCCCAGCTCCTCCCCCGCCTGCACGGCTGGGCCGACCGCTGGGCCGACCGCTGGGCCGACGGCCTGCCCTCGCTCGACCTCGGCGTGTTCCTCAGGACCTGTCATGCACTGGACCCTAGGCCCGCGGACGTCCCACGGCGCACCGTGGGCCCCACGACGCGCTGTTCCCCACGACACACTGTTCTGGGCAACAATGACGAGGGACACGCGTGACGGCGACCACACGCCGCTCGCGCCATGGGACGGACCACGAAGGGGTGGCGGGAATGACCGAGGTTCACCACGGGCTCGAAGGAATCATCGCGTTCGAGACCCAGATCGCCGAGCCCGACAAGGAGGGCTCCGCACTGCGCTACCGCGGCGTGGACATCGAGGAGATCGTCGGACGCATCCCGTTCGAGAACGTCTGGGGGCTGCTCATCGACGGCTCCTACACCCCCGGCCTGGCTCCGGCCGAGCCCTACAACCTCCCGGTCCACACCGGCGACGTGCGGGTCGACATCCAGGCCGCCATCGCGATGCTCGCCCCCGCCTTCGGCTTCGGGCAGACCTACGACATCACCGACGAGCAGGCACGCGAGGACATCGGCCGGCTGGCCGTCCTGGTGCTCTCCTACGCGGCCCAGTCCGCGCGCGGCCTTCACCAGCCCGTGGTCCCGCAGAGGATCGTGGACGAGGGCGAGACCCTGGCCGAGAAGTTCCTCATCCGGTGGAAGGGCGAGGCCGACCCGAAGCACGCGCACGCGATCGACGCCTACTGGTCGTCGGCCGCCGAGCACGGCATGAACGCCTCCACGTTCACCGCCCGGGTGATCACCTCCACGGGCGCCGACGTGGCGGCCGCGTTCTCCGGAGCGATCGGGGCGATGAGCGGTCCGTTGCACGGGGGCGCGCCCTCGCGCGTGCTCGGCATGATCGAAGAGGTGGAGCGCCGCGAGGACGCCCGTGACTACGTCAAGGAACTGCTCGACTCCGGTGAGCGGCTGATGGGCTTCGGACACCGGGTCTACCGCGCCGAGGACCCGCGGGCCCGGGTGCTGCGCCGCACTGCCCGGGAGCTGGACGCCCCGCGCTACGAGGTGGCCGCAGCCCTGGAGCAGGCCGCGCTGGCCGAGTTGCGCGAACGCCGGCCCGACCGGGTGCTGGAGACCAACGTGGAGTTCTGGGCGGCCATCGTCCTCGACTTCGCCGAGGTCCCGGCCCACCTGTTCACCTCCATGTTCACCTGCGCCCGCACCGGCGGCTGGTCGGCGCACATCCTGGAGCAGAAGCGGACCGGACGGCTGATCCGTCCTTCCGCGGTCTACGCCGGGCCTTCGTCCCGTTCGGCCGAGTCGGTGGAGGGCTGGCAGGAGGTCTGGGGCGCCTGAGCGGCGTGTCCCTGCGTCGCCCGTCGGGGCATGCATCGGGGCCTGCTTGGGGGCACCCGTCGGGCGGTACCGCCGACCATGGTTCCCGCGTAGAGTCGAAGAGATCCCGCAGGAGGTGATCATGAGCGATCCGGGTGACGACACCTACGGTGACTACAGCATCGACCACGAGGACCAACCCCACGGCGAC
>JAZQNT010000174.1:0-3990 GCA_045627505.1 Nocardioides sp. | reverse complement strand
CTCCCTGGCCCGTCCGGGCCTGGACTCGCCGTTCGACGAGACCCAGATGAAGGTCGGCCGCCGTCTGGCGATGAAGGTGCTCAACGTCGGCAAGTTCGTCCTCAGCAACGTGGGCGCCATCGACCCGCGCCCGGCCTCGGTCTCCGAGCCGGTCGACGTGGCCCTGATGGGTGGCCTGGCCGACACCATCCGCGCCGCCACGGACGCGTTCGAGGCCTACGACTACACCACCGCACTGGAGAGCACGGAGCGCTTCTTCTGGGCGTTCTGCGACGACTACGTCGAGCTGGTCAAGGAGCGTGCCTACGACGCCGAGGGCGGGATCGCCTCCGAGTCCGCCAAGGCCGCCCTAGCCCTGTCCCTGGACACGCTGCTGAAGCTGCTGGCGCCGTTCCTGCCCTACGCATGCGAAGAGGTGTGGTCGTGGTGGAACGAGGGCTCGGTCCACCGTCAGTCGTGGCCCGAGGTGAACGACCTGGGCTCGGCCGCCGCTGCCGACGCCGCCCCGCTGGCCGCGGTCGCCGCCACCCTCACCGGTATCCGCGGTGCCAAGTCGAAGGCCAAGGTCTCGATGCGCCACGAGTTGACCCGCGTCGAGGTCACCGGTCCCGAGGCCCTGGTGGCCGGTGCCCAGTCGGCTGCCTCCGACCTGCGCAAGGCCGGAAAGATCACCGGCGACCTGGTGTTCACCGTGAACGCCGAGGCCACCGAGATCAGCGTCGAGGCGGAGCTCGCCCCCGCCGCGGGATGACGCAGAGTGACGCAGGGGTGACCTCACCCCGGTGGTGAGGTCACCTCGAAGCCAGGAGGCCCCTCGTCCCGATCGAGACGAGGGGCCTCCTGCATTCGCTCAGGTTTCGGCCGCGAAGGGTTCAGCGGCGAGTGTCGGGACGCGGGGTCGAGCCGGTGGCGTGCCCCGGCCCGGCCGGTCTGCGCTGCACCGCTGCGGAGGTGACGCTCCGGACTCGCGGCGAGACGGTGCCTAAGCCGCGGTCATGGCGGGACTTCCGTGCAGCGGGAGCCGCGGAACGGGCCTTCGCAGGACTCTTCCCCGCGACCTTGCGCACGGGCGCCGCGGTCGACGGCTTCGGCCCCAGTGCCTTTCGCCTGCTGCTGTCGGGTCGAGCATGCTTCCGCGAGTGGGCGGGCTTGTGCGCCTCGTGCCGGGCGGGCTTGCGCGGCCTCGCCTCGTTCGGCGTCGACCTCCCCGCCCCGGAAGCCCGGCAGGCGCGCGCGGCGTGCCCGTGACCGGCGCCCGCGTGCTTCCCCGACAGCTGCTTGCGGCGTCCCTGGGAGCACGCCGGACGGACGTCCGGCGCGTCGGCCACCGCCGTGCCGGTCCTCAGGCCCCCGGACGGGGCCGTGCGCACCGTCGGGGTCGTGCGCACCGTCGGGGTCGCGGCTCGCTGGCGTTTGGACCCAGCCCGTCGTGCCTTCGCCGGCTCGATGCCGGAGACGTCATCGAGGGCTGGAGCCACCGCGCTGCGCGACACCTGTGTGCCCGTGCTCGTGCCCGTGCTCGTGTCCTGGCGGGCCTGGACCACGGCGCCACCGCCCACGGCGCTGTCGCCGGACTCCGGGGTGCTGCTCTTCTCCCAGCCCCGCTCCGGCGCCGGAAGGGCGATGAGGCTGTCCCCGGCAGGAACGTGCCTCCAGAAGTCCCCGACCGCATCGCTCCTGAGTCCCGACACCACGACGCACGCGCAGAGCAGCGCGACGACGGCGAAGGCGTAGAGCGGACGCTTGTGCTCGGAGCTCATGCTGAGTCGGATCCCATCAGTTCCTCGGGCAGGTACGGTCCATTGTCATGTCCCGCTCGCCCGGAGGAGTCGAAAGGGTGGAACTGGCGCACTCCGAACCCCGACAGAGGAGGGAGAACTGGCCCGAGAACTGGCCCGAGAACTGGCCCGAGAACTGGCCCGAGAACTGGCCAACGCGCCCCGAGTGAAGCCTCAGGCGGACTTCTTCTTCTTCTCGTACTCCCCCACCACGAGGGTGGGCGGAACGCCGTCGAGCACCGACTCCCGAGTCACGACCACCTTGGCGATGTCGTCGCGGGAGGGCACCTCGTACATGACGTGCAGGAGGACCTCCTCGATGATCGCGCGCAGGCCACGGGCGCCCGTGCCCCGCTCCAGAGCCTTCTCGGCCACGGCCGCGATCGCCTCGTCGGTGAACTCCAGCTCGACACCGTCGAGCTCGAAGAGCCGCTGGTACTGCTTCACCAGCGCGTTGCGCGGCTCCACGAGGATCTGGACCAGTGCCTCGACGTCCAGCTTGCTGACGCTGGCGATCAGCGGCAGACGGCCGATGAACTCGGGGATCAACCCGAACTTGGTGAGGTCCTCGGGGCGCACCTGCGCCATCAGGTCCTCGGCCTCGCGCTCGGCCTTGCCACGCACCTCCGCGGTGAAGCCGAGCGACTTCTTGCCCACCCGCTGCTCGACGATGTGCTCCAGGCCGGCGAAGGCGCCACCCACGATGAAGAGGATGTTGGTGGTGTCGATCTGGATGAACTCCTGGTGCGGGTGCTTGCGCCCGCCCTGCGGAGGCACCGAGGCGGTGGTGCCCTCGAGCATCTTGAGCAGCGCCTGCTGCACGCCCTCACCGGAGACGTCGCGCGTGATCGAGGGGTTCTCCGCCTTGCGGGCCACCTTGTCGATCTCGTCGATGTAGATGATGCCGGTCTCGGCCTTCTTGACGTCGTAGTCCGCGGCCTGGATCAGCTTCAGCAGGATGTTCTCGACGTCCTCGCCCACGTAGCCGGCCTCGGTGAGCGCCGTGGCGTCAGCGATCGCGAAGGGAACGTTCAGCATCCGCGCCAGGGTCTGGGCCAGGTACGTCTTGCCACACCCCGTCGGACCGATCACCAGGATGTTGGACTTGGCGACCTCGACGACGTCGCCGTGCTTGGTCGCGGACGCCTGGGCCTGGACCCGCTTGTAGTGGTTGTAGACCGCCACGGCCAGCGACTTCTTGGCCTGCTCCTGGCCGATCACGTACTGGTTGAGGAAGTCGAAGATGTCGCGCGGCTTCGGCAGCTCCTCGAGACCGACCTCGGCGCCCTCGGCGAGCTCCTCCTCGATGATCTCGTTGCAGAGCTCGATGCACTCGTCGCAGATGTAGACGTTGGGACCGGCGATGAGCTTCTTGACCTGCTTCTGGCTCTTCCCGCAGAAGTTGCACTTCAGCAGGTCACCGCCGTCACCGATTCGAGCCACGAGCGATCATTCCTCTGGTCTGGGCCGGGAGCGTTCCCCGCCGGGGTGGTGCTTGGAACTTGGTCGAAGGTACCCCGGTCCCGCCCTCGCATGAGGGCGGGACACGGAGTCTCTCCAGGAGCCGGGCGGTGCCGACCCGTGGGGCGTGGCCTCAGCCGAGGGCGAGCGCCGGGTTGCGGTTCTGGAGAATCGCGTCGATCAGACCGTACTCGACGGCCTGCTCGGCGGTGAGGATCTTGTCGCGCTCGATGTCGCGGCTGACCTGCTCGATGTCCTTGCCGGAGTGCTGGGAGATCATCCGCTCCAGCAGCTCGCGCATGCGGAGGATCTCGTTGGCCTGGATCTCGATGTCGGAGGTCTGGCCGAAGGTGCCCTCGGTGTAGGGCTGGTGGATGAGGATCCGGCTGTTGGGCAGCGCGAGCCGCTTGCCGGGGGTGCCGGCGGCGAGCAGGATGGCCGCCGCGGAGGCCGCCTGGCCCAGGCAGACGGTCTGCACGTCCGGCTTGATGAACTGCATCGTGTCGTAGATCGCGGTGAGCGCCGTGAAGGAGCCACCGGGCGAGTTGATGTAGATCGAGATGTCCTGAAGTCGGATCGTAGCCATGTCGTTCTGTGAGCCAAGGAGTTGTCCCTCTCTATTGTCTTCCTAAGACCGCTTGGCCTCCGACTTGGTCTGCACGTCCGGCTTGATGAACTGCATCGTGTCGTAGATCGCGGTGAGCGCCGTGAAGGAGCCACCGGGCGAGTTGATGTAGATCGAGATGTCCTG
>JAZQNT010000173.1:0-3486 GCA_045627505.1 Nocardioides sp. | reverse complement strand
GTTCCACTTGATCCTTCCGGATGGCCAAAGGCAGGAAAACTACTGACCGTAATCAGTATAGTCCTGCTTGGAAAGGAACTGTTGGCAGCCTTGATTTCCTTTGCCCAGAAATACTATGTCGGGGCACTGCTGCACGTGGACCTGCGGATGCGCAAGGAAGCCTTCGACGTCGAACTCCTGCAGCGCGTGGGCGCGCGCGGGGAGTGGGTCGGTGCCTGCCCACGTGGCCACGGAACTGCCGTCCGACCTGCCCCCCGACCAGGCTCGCGACCTGTTCCGGCGTGAGCTCCTGGACCCCGAGTACGAGCAGGAGGGGCTGCTGCAACGCGTGATGGGCTGGCTCGAGGACCTGCTGGGCGGACTGTTCGAACGCGCCGACTCGCTCTCCAGCCCCAGCGCCCTGGCCGTGGTGACGGTGGTCTTCGTCCTGGCCCTGCTGCTGGTGGTGTCGCTGGGCCGCGTGCGTTCCGCCGGGCCCCGCCAGCGACGCAGCTCGGCCGGAGACGTGCTGGACCCCCGGACCACCTCGGCGGAGTTCCTGCGCAGGGCCGACCGAGCCCTCCAGCAGGGAGACCTGAGGCTCTGCGCCGTGGAGGCCTTCCGCGCCGCTGCCACCCGTCAGGTCGAACAGGCAGTGGTGGACGACCTGCCCGCAGCCACCGCACAGGACGTGGCCCGCGACGTGCGCGCCCTCGACCCGGCGCTCGGCGCCCAGTACGCGCGAGCAGCCGACGTCTTCGACGCCGCGCTCTACGGCCACGCGGAGGTGCCGCGGCAGGACGTCGAACGGCTGCTGGTGCTGGCGGCTGGCGGCTGGGTCGAGGCCTGGACGAACGACGCTTCCTCGGCGGTGCCGCGATGACCGCCTCCCGGCCCCTCCGCGCGGTCGCTGTCGCCCTGCTGGCGCTCGCCGTGCTGGTGCTCGCCACCTGGTGGGGTACCTCCCGGGTGGGCGGCGACCCCCTCGACCCCGACGGCCCTGACCTGGGCGGAGCCCGCGCCCTGGCCCGGGTGCTCGAGCGCAACGGCGTCGAGGTGGAGGTGGTCCGTCGTCTCGATCGGCTCCGGGAGCTGGAGACCGACGACCGGACCACGCTCGTGGTCACCTCGACGGAGCTGCTCGGAGGCACTGCCCTGGACCAGCTCCGTGACCGCGCGCAGCGCAGCCTCGTGGTGCTGGTCGACCCGACCCCGGACCTGTTGGATGCGCTCGACGTCCAGGCGTACGGCGCAGACGCCCCGGAGCTGTCGCGCACCTGCGCCCCGGGACCGATCCAGGGCGGCCCGGACCTGGACTCCCTCGACCTCGCCGGCTTGGAGCTGCGGGTCCAGCAGGCGGTGCTGTCGAACCTGCCGGGCTGCTGGTCCGGCGTCGGCGGGACCGCCCTCTCGGTCACCGAGGACGACCTGGTGCTGCTCGGCGTCGGGGAGATCCTGTCCAACGACCGCATCACCGCGGGTGACAACGCCGCCGCCGCGCTGCGCCTCCTGGGCTCGCGCGAGCGTCTGGTCTGGTACGTCCCCAGCGGCGCCGACCTCGGTGCGGAGGAGGGTGCGGAGGCCTCCCCCGCCAGCCTGGTCCCCCGCTGGCTGGCGCCCACGCTGTGGGTGCTGGCACTCGCCTTCCTCGCCCTGGCGCTGTGGCGGGGACGGCGCCTGGGGCCCCTCGCCGTGGAGCCCTTGCCGATCAGCGTGCGGGCGATCGAGTCCACCCTGGGCCGCGGACGCCTGCAGCAGCGCTCCCGCGACCGTGCCCACGCCGCCCGCACCCTGCGACTCGCCACGCTCCGACGGCTGGCCCGCTCCTCCGGCGGCGCCACCACCGTGGGCCTCGGCACCGCGGACCACGCCAGCACCGATGCGGTGCTGGCCCACGTCGCACAACGGTCCGGACGCGACCCGGGCACGCTCCGGGCGCTGCTGCACCCGGACGCCCCCGCCCCCACCACCGACGACGCCCTGGTCCACCTGGCCCGGGCCCTGACCGCCCTCGAGGAAGAGGTACTCCAGCCATGACCCAGACACCGCGTCCGCCCCTGCCCACGGAGGAGTCGACGGGCCGAGCCACGGAGCGGGAGCCGCAGGCCGCCGAGGAGTCCCGCGCCCGGCTGGCCCGGGTCCGGCACGAGGTCGCCAAGGTGGTGGTGGGTCAGGACGCCGCAGTCTCGGGGCTGCTCGTGGGCCTGGTCTGCGGCGGACACGTGCTGATGGAGGGCGTGCCCGGCGTCGCCAAGACCCTGCTGGTGCGCGCCCTGGCGCGGTCGCTGTCGGTGGACACCCGCCGGGTGCAGTTCACCCCGGACCTGATGCCCGGTGACATCACCGGCTCCATGGTCGTCTCCCGCAGCGCCGACGGCACCCCCGACTTCACCTTCCGGGAGGGCCCCGTCTTCACCCACCTGCTCCTGGCCGACGAGATCAACCGGACGCCTCCGAAGACCCAGTCGGCGTTGCTCGAGGCGATGGAGGAAGGGCAGGTGTCGGTGGACGGCACCACGCGCCCCCTGCCCTCCCCGTTCATGGTCGCCGCCACCCAGAACCCCGTCGAGCACGAGGGCACCTATCCCCTGCCGGAGGCCCAACTGGACCGCTTCCTGCTCAAGGTCACCCTGCCGGTGCCGGAACGCCAGGACGAGATCGAGGTCCTCACCCGGCACGCCGGCGGGTTCGACCCCCGCGACCTGGGCGCCGCCGGCGTCCAGCCCGTCGCCGGGGCCGCGGACGTGCTGGCTGCCCGCCGGGCGGCGGGGCAGGTGGTGGTCGCCCCCGAGGTGGTGGCCTACGTGGTCGACATCGCCCGGGCCACCCGCCTCTCCCCCTCGCTGGAGCTGGGCGTCTCGCCCCGCGGCGCCACCGCCCTGATGCACGCGGCCCGGGCCTGGGCCTGGTTGAACGGCCGCGACTTCGTCACCCCGGACGACGTCAAGGCGCTGGCCCACTCCGTGCTCGCCCACCGGCTCACCCTGCGCCCCGAGGCCGAGCTGGAGGGCGTCGAGGTGGGGGCCGTGCTGGGGCACGCCCTGGCCGCGGTCCCGGTCCCTCGATGAGCGTCACCGGTCGGCTCCCACTGCTGGTCCTCCTGGGCCTGCTGCCTGTCGTGCTGCGTCCGCAGGCCTCGACGGTCTGGGCGTGGGCGCTGCTGGTGCTGGTGGCGGTGGCCCTGGACCTGCTGACGGCAGCGCCACCGACAGCAGTGACCGTGGACCGTTCGGCGACCGACTCCACCCGGCACGGCGACACCACGCCGACCGTCCTGACGGTGCGCAACACCTCCCGGCGCCGCGCGGACCTGCTGGTCCGCGACAAGTCGGATCGTAGCCATGTCGTTCTGTGAGCCAAGGAGTTGTCCCTCTCTATTGTCTTCCTAAGACCGCTTGGCCTCCGACTTGTTCGGCGACCGACTCCACCCGGCACGGCGACACCACGCCGACCGTCCTGACGGTGCGCAACACCTCCCGGCGCCGCGCGGACCTGCTGGTCCGCGAC
>JAZQNT010000172.1:0-5053 GCA_045627505.1 Nocardioides sp. | reverse complement strand
CACCTCGGCGAGCGCGGCGACCAGGAGCTCGGCACGGTCCTCGCCGTCCGGGAACGCCTGCGACGTCACCAGGAGCACCAGCATCTCGCTCCTCCTCCCCGACTCTCGGACCAGCATCCTGCCCCGCCCCTGCCCCGACCGACCGACCGACCGAGGACAAATGAGTACCCCGCTCCATGCGCTTTTCCTCGCGCCACAGGACGATGGGCCCATGAACGCACCGACACCGGGACCCCCGGCGCCGCCTCCGGCCCCGAGCAATCCCTTCCCGAGCGGCCCGACCGCCGCCACCCACGCCGCCCGGCGTGACCACCTGGAGTGGTTGCGTCAGGAGTCGCTGCAGTGGCAGGCAGAAGGTCTGGTCAGCGCGGACCAGACGGACCGGGTGCTGGCCCGGTACAGCCCCGCGCGCGGCTTCTCGCTCGGGCGGTTGCTGCTCGGCCTGGGCGCCTGCTTCGTCGGCGTCGGTCTGATCTGGCTGGTCGCCAGCAACCTCGAGGACCTCTCCCCCGGCCTCCGCTTCGGGGTGGTCGTCGCGCTCTGGCTGCTCTTCCTCGTCGGCGCCGAGGTGCTGCACACCCGTCGGGCGTCGCCAGTGGTGGTCGGAGCCGCCCGGACGCTGGCCGCATTCGCCATCGGGGCGGTGGTCTTCCAGGCCGCCCAGAGCCTGCAGGTCCCCGCCTACGAAGCACGCCTGGTGGGCGTCTGGGGCGTCGCGGCCCTGCTGCACGCCTACGCCACCCACGCCCGCGGCCCGCTGCTGGTCGGCCTGACCGGGACCGCCGTCTGGAGCGTGTGGCACGGCGTCGGGGGCGACCCCACCTTCGCGGACTTCGTCTGGACGTTCGCCCTGACCGGGGCGTTGATGGTCGCCGTCGCAGCCCTGCACCGCGGCGCTTGGCGCGACTTCGCCACCCCCTGGCGCACCGTGGGCGCCTCCCTCGCCCTGCTCGGGCTGTTCGTGGCCTGCCTCCCGATCGACGACGGCCTCGACCTCTCCTTCGGGTGGTGGCACGGCCTGCTGCTCGCCCTGACCTTGGTGGCCAGCGCCGCGGTGGCGCTGCGCAGCGAGCGGCTGGACATCGCGGAGGTGGGGGTCGCGCTGAGCGCGGCGGCCGCCGGACTGCTGATGGTGGCCTGGGTGGCCGAGGACGCTGGCCGGATCGGACCGGGCGACGTGGCGCACGCCTGCGCCGGGGTCCTGCTCTACGTGGGGCTGGCCGTCGGGCTGGCCGTCATCGGCACCCTGCGCGACAGCCGCACGCTGACCACCCTGTCGACGATCGGTCTGGTCGTCTTCACCACGTTCCAGAGCTTCGCCGTGTTCGGCGAGATCATCACCGGAGCCTGGCTCTTCCTCGTCCTGGGCGCGGTCTTCCTGGCCACCGGGTTCGGCTTCGACCGCGCCCGGCGCCGGATCGCCGACGAGCTGGCCCACGACCTCACCACCTCCGACGGGAGCACCCGATGAAGACCCCGCTCCTCACTGCGCTCGTGCTCGCCCAACTCGCGCTGGTGGCGGTGGGGGTGGCGCCCCAGCTGTCGGCCCGCGTGAGCGGCGAGACCCACCTGATCCGCACCGCTCCGGTGGACCCGATCGATCCGTTCCGCGGCGCCTACGTCGACCTCGCCTATCCCGGGCTCACCCGCGAGGACGACAGCGCCCCCAGCGGCACGGTCCACGTCGAGCTGCTCGAGGACGGCGAGTACGTGCGGCCCGGCCGCTGGTTGAGGACGCGGCCCGACCGAGGCCCCTACCTCACCTGTCGCTCCGACGGCTGGCGGGCACGGTGCGGGATCGAGTCGCTGTTCGTCTCCCAGGAGCGCGCCCGGTCCCTGGAACGTGACCTGGTCGACGGCGGGGTCGCGGAGATCACCGTGGACTCGCGCGGCAACGCCGCGGTCCTCGACGTCCGGGCCCCGTGACGGACTGAGCGACGCCTCAGGCTTCGCGCTCTCGCAGGGCGTCGAGCAACTCCGTCAGCAGGTCCAGCACCCCGTGCGGGCCGTGAACCGTCTCGTCGGCCAGCTCCAGCAAGGACTCCGGGCCCTCCCCCGCGTCCGCGGCCACGACCAGCGCGTCGAAGTCGGCGCGTTCGGCCCGCAACGTGCGCAGGGCCTCGAACGCCTCGACGTCGCCGAGGTCGTCGCCGGCGAAGAGCATCGCCGTGGCTCCCCACTCCTCGACCAGGCGGCGCACGGCCAGGCCCTTGTCCATGCCCGGCGCGCGGACCTCGATCACCAGGCGTCCGGGCTCCACGACCAGGTCGTGGGCGTGCGCAGCGTCGGTGAGCGGGTCCAGGAGACGGTCGAAGACGGCGCGTGGTTCGTCGCACCGCCGGGTGTGGACGGCCACGGCCAACCCCTTGGTCTCGACGTGGGCCTGCAGCGCGTCCGCGCGACGCAGCAGTGCCGGCAGCTCGCGGAGGAAGGTCGACACTCCGTGGGGCGGGCGCCGGGAGACGATCCGAAGCACGCCCGCGTCCCAGCGTTCGTTGCCGTACTGCCCCAGGACGGCGAAGCGGCCGCCGGCCGCGTGCACCCGGGCCCCCACCTGGTCGAGGTCACCCAGCTCCACCGCCTGACGCACCGGACGACCGGTGACGACGGCCAGCCCCCCGATCCGGATGGCCAGCTCCACCAACAGCTCGGGCGCGTCGGGAAGGATGCGCGCGGCGGCGGGGTCCTCGACGATCGGGGCGAGCGTCCCGTCGAAGTCGAGACCCACCACCAGCGTCTCGGGATGTGCCAACAACCGCGCCCGGGCGGACGCGGGGTGCTCAGCGTTCGGTCCCGTTGCCATCTGCCCACTCAATCACGAGGTCGGCGCAGGCCGTCGCCGCTTCCGCCGGCGTGGACGCCGAGCACTGCGGCGGAGCACGGAGCCTCAGCGGGTGAGGATGACGGTGAGCCGGTCGCCCTTCATCGGCTCCACGGCCACCTTGACCCGGTCGATGCCCAGGTCCAGGGCCAGCTGCTTGGCCTCACGCTTGAGCCGCGCGGGGTAGTAGACGGTGTCGGCGGGGATCGAGCCCACCCAGTTGTCGCTGCCCACGACCTGCCAGCCCGCGGCGCTGATCTTGTCGGCGGTGCGGGACGCCAGACCGGTGACGCCGGAGTTGTTGTAGACCTCGACGTAGATCTTGCTGCGCTTCACCTTGGGCTTCGGCTTGGCGGTCGGCGTCGGGGCAGGCGTCGCCACCGCGCTCGGGGACGCAGAGGGGGTGGCGCGCGTCGTGATGGCGACCTTCTCCTCGCCCTGGTCGGCGTCGTTTCCGGTGGCGACGAAGGCGATGCCGGCCATCGCGACGGCGACGACGCTCAGCATCACCACCGGGGACGGGAAGGCGACGCCGCGCTCGTCGCGACGACGGCCCCGCAGGCGGGACGCGAGCAGGTGGCGGGTAGGGGCGGTGGGGCCGATGGGGGAAGTCATCGCATGCCCTCTCAGATCTCGAAGCCGAGGCGGCGGGCGGAGCGCTGACGTTGACGCTGGGAGCGCAGCCGGCGCAGACGTCGGACCAGCAACGGATCGGCGGCCAGCGCCTCGTCGCGGTCCAGGAGTGCGTTGAGCACCTGGTAGTAGCGGGTGGAGGACATGTCGAACTTCTCCCGGATCGCCTGCTCCTTGGCGCCGGCGTACTTCCACCAGTGACGTTCGAACTCGAGGATGGCGGCGTCGCGCTCACTCAGGCCGGGTTCCAGCTGACCTGCCTGGGTGGGCAGGGCGTTCGCGGCGTCCATGTGCTCTCCCCTACGTCTCACGTGCTGCTGAGCCCCCACTGTAAGTGACGAATCCCAGTCATGTCATTCAGTCCGCACGGCGTGGCACAGGTGTGACGAATGAGGTTGGCCGGGGATTCAGACGCTCGCCCGCAGCCACCCCAGCACCGCCTGCACCCGGCGGTGGTTCCCCGGGTCCGCGTGCAGCCCGAGCTTCGCGAAGATCCGCTGCGTGTGCTTCTCCACCGCCCCCTCGGTCACGAACAACGCCGCGGCCACCGCCGCGTTCGACCGTCCCTCGGCCATCAACGTCAGGACGTCGCGCTCACGCGGGGTCAACGAGTCGTAGGCGTCCACCCGCCGGCTGCGGTGGAACATCTGCGTCACCACCTGCGGGTCCAGCACCGTGCCCCCGGACGCCACCTGCTCCACCGCGGTCAAGAACTCCTCGACCTCCGAGACCCGGTCCTTGAGCAGGTAACCGATCCCGGAGGCACCCCCCACCAGCAGGTCGTCGGCGTAGGAGACCTCCACGTACTGGCTCAGCACCACGATCCGGGCCTCGGGCCGGTCAGCCCGCACCTGGACCGCGGCCCGCAGTCCCTCGTCGGTGTGGCTGGGCGGCATCCGCACGTCGACAACACCGACGTCAGGCCGGTGCTCGGCCATCGCCGCGACGAACCCCGGCCCGTCCGCGGCCTGGGCCACCACCTCGTGACCAGCCTCGGTCAGCAGCAGCCTCAGGCCCTCGCGGAGCAGGACGGAGTCGTCGGCGATCACGATGCGCATCGCGCCAGCATGCACCGGGCCGTCAGCGCGACGACCGTGGGGCTCATCCCCGGAACGGGACGCGAGCCGTCAGCAGCGTCGGGCCACCGGCGGGCGAGTCGACCGTGAGCGTGCCCTGCACCGCGTGCAGCCGCTGCTCCAGCCCGGCCAGCCCCTGCCCCTTGCCGAGGTGGGCGCCGCCGACGCCGTGGTCGAGCACCTCCACCCCGAGGAAGTCACCGTCGGGGACCACCCGGACGAACGCCTGCTGCGCACCGGCGTGCTTGGCCACGTTGGTCAGCGCCTCGGAGACGGTGAAGTACACGGCCGTCTCCACGTGCGGCGAGAGCCCGTCGGGCAGCTCGTGGGTCATCTCCACCGCGACGGCGCCACGCGCAGCCAGTTCGTCCAGCGCCACTCCGAGCCCGCGGTCCACCAGCAGCGGCGGGGCGATGCCCCGGGACAGCGCACGCAGCTCCTCCAACGTCACCCGGGCCTGGCGCAGCGACTCGTCCACGATGGCCGACGCCTTCTCGGGGTCGGTGCCCAGCTGCTGCTTGGC
>JAZQNT010000171.1:0-1551 GCA_045627505.1 Nocardioides sp. | reverse complement strand
GAACTCCGCCAGCGCCTTGGCCAGCTCGGTCTTTCCGACGCCCGTGGGGCCGGCGAAGATGAACGAGCCGGAGGGACGCTTGGGGTCCTTCAGGCCGGCACGCGTACGCCGGATCGCCCGGGAGAGCGCCTTGACGGCCTCGTCCTGGCCGATGACGCGCTTGTGCAGCTCGTCCTCCATCTTGAGCAGACGGGTGGACTCCTCCTCCGAGAGCTTCACGATCGGGATGCCGGTCGCGACGGCCAGCACCTCGGCGATCAGCTCCTCGTCGACCTCGGCGATCTCGTCGAGGTCGCTGGAGCGCCACTGCTTCTCACGGTCGGACTTCGCGGCGATCAGCTGCTTCTCCTCGTCGCGCAGGCGCGCGGCGGCCTCGAAGTCCTGACCGTCGATCGCGCCCTCCTTGCGCTGGCGGACGTCGGCGATCTTGTCGTCGAACTCGCGCAGGTCGCTCGGGGCGGTCATGCGGCGAATGCGCAGGCGGGAACCGGCCTCGTCGATCAGGTCGATCGCCTTGTCCGGGAGGAAGCGGTCGGAGATGTAGCGGTCGGCCAGCGTCGCGGCGGAGACCAGGGCCTCGTCGGTGATGGTGACGCGGTGGTGGGCCTCGTAGCGGTCGCGCAGCCCCTTGAGCATCTCGATGGTGTGCGCGATGGGCGGCTCGGCCACCTGGATCGGCTGGGAGCGGCGCTCGAGCGCGGCGTCCTTCTCCAGGTGCTTGCGGTACTCGTCCAGCGTGGTGGCACCGATGGTCTGCAGCTCGCCGCGGGCCAGCATCGGCTTGAGGATGCTGGCGGCGTCGATCGCGCCCTCAGCGGCACCCGCACCGACGAGGGTGTGGATCTCGTCGATGAACAGGACGATGTCGCCGCGGGTCTTGATCTCCTTGAGCACCTTCTTCAGGCGCTCCTCGAAGTCACCGCGGTAGCGGGAACCGGCGACCAGCGAACCGAGGTCGAGGGTGTAGATCTGCTTGTCGTGCAGGGTGTCGGGGACGTTGCCCTTGACGATGTCCTGCGCGAGGCCCTCGACGATGGTGGTCTTGCCGACGCCGGGCTCACCGATCAGGACCGGGTTGTTCTTGGTGCGTCGCGAGAGGATCTGCATGACCCGCTCGATCTCCTTCTCACGCCCGATGACCGGGTCGAGCTTGCCCTCGCGGGCAGCCTGCGTGAGGTTGCGACCGAACTGGTCGAGGACCAGCGACGACGACGGGGTCTCGCCGGCGGGCGAGGCGCTGGAACCGGCGGCGGCACCCGCGGCCTCCTTGCCCTGGAAGCCGGAGAGCAACTGGATGACCTGCTGGCGGACGCGGTTGAGGTCAGCGCCCAGCTTCTGCAGCACCTGGGCCGCCACGCCCTCGCCCTCGCGGATCAGACCGAGCAGGATGTGCTCGGTGCCGATGTAGGAGTGGCCGAGCTGCAGCGCCTCGCGCAGGGACAGCTCGAGCACCTTCTTGGCACGCGGGGTGAAGGGGATGTGCCCGGACGGCGCCTCCAGCCCCTGGCCGATGATCTCCTAGACCTGGGCACGCACGGCCTCCAGGGAGAT
>JAZQNT010000170.1:0-2964 GCA_045627505.1 Nocardioides sp. | reverse complement strand
ACAACAAAAGGATGTACAGTTTCAGAATCAATTGAAATATTAGATGCACCAGAAAATGTTGGTGTTGCTGTAAATGATAAAAATAATCAAATATATATCCAAATAAAAAATGAACCAATAGATATACAAATTGGAATTATTAAAGTAGATGCTGATGATACAGACATGAAACTTTCAAATGCCCTCTCGTTCACGCTCGGCCATGGCGACCTGCTGGTGATGGGCGGGTCGTGCCAGCGCACCTGGGAGCACGCGGTGCCCAAGCAGGCACACGCCGGGCCCCGGATCTCGGTGCAGTTCCGCCCGCGCAACGTGTTCTGAACGGGCCTGTTTGAGCGGACCAGTCCGAGCGGGGCAGTCGGGCTCACCAGGAGCCCATGCCGCCGCCCCCTCCTCCTCCACCGCTGGAGCCCGAACCGGAGTCCGAGTTCGACTGCGAGGACTGATGGGCGGAGATCGCGCTGCTGACCGCGGAGTCGAAGCTGTCGACGAACGCGGGGCCAGTGACGGCGAGCACTCCCAGCCCGGCCCCGGTGCCGTACAGGTGGTGGTCGGACGACTCCCCTCCTGCGACCAGCGGGTACTTCTTCAGCCACTCGTCAGCGCACCCGAAGGCCACCGCCCAGGGCAGGTGTGCTGCGTAGGCAGCCCGGGGGTCAGAGGCGTCGAGGCGCTCATGCCCGGCCGAGAGCACCTGGCGGAAGCCGTCGACCCGGGCCCACAGTTGACGACCCTCCTCGGTGCGCCGGGTCCGCGCGCCGGCGTAGAGCATCGGCAGGCCGAGGGCCGCGAACGCGCCCGGGACCAGGGCCATCGACGTGCTCGGCATGCCCATCAGCACCAGCGCACCGAAGGTGACGAACGCCGCCACCACCCCGAAGGCGCCCAGGAGTCCGGGACCGGACTTCTCCACCAACCGCGCCTCCAGCGCCCAGCGCTTCGTCTCTTCCTGGGCGGCGGACAGCACGCTGTCGAGCGTCGCACCGGTGGAGGCGTCCTTGTGTCGCACGACGAACTGCCCGCCCTCGTGCACCCCGAGGTGGCGCAGGATCCGGGCCGTCACCGGGTCGAGGTCGACGGAGTTGCCCGTCCCCGTGACGGTCCAGTCCTTGCCCTGCTCGGAGAGCGTCACCGCACCCTTATCAGCCGCCAGCAGCAGGCTGGCGGTGAGTGCGCGGCGGGGCAGCTTCTCGAGGCTGACGTAGAGCGCCTGGTGCGGGCCCACGCCCGTCGGGGGCGCGTACTGCGGCAGCGCCTCGACCGGCTCCTCGTGGGTCCTGCGGGCCAGGCGGCGCCCCCACCAGCCGGCGTAGAGGACGAGTGCGGCCACCAGCGCGGCGTAGGGCAGGGTGGCGCCGAGCACCTTCGACCATCGCAGGCTCCACGGGAGCAGCCCGTCGTCCGAGCGCTGGATGCCGGGCAGGTCCATCCGGACGGTCACCGGGGTGCCCGGCTCCAGGTCGGCGGCGGAAAGCACCACGGTGCGTGCCCCGGGGCTGGCGACGGCGCACCCAGCGGACTCCTGCCGGCCGACGAGGCACTGCACGTCGCCCGGCGATTCGGGCAGGCGCAGCGTCACCTTCGCCCGCTCGACGGGCATCAGTGAACCGCCCGGGACCACGTCCCAGTGGAAGGCCGCCCCGGGCTCCACGCCCGCCCCGTCCAGCAGGACGTGGTCGAGCTCGTAGCGGAGCACGTACGTGTACGTGCCGGGGGCCAGCGCGGTGTCGGCGCCCCCGATCCGCAGCACGTGCTGGCGACCACCGGAGGCGGTGCTCCATTCATACGGCTCCCGCTTGCCATCGCGAGTGACCACCTTGAGCCTCGGCGTACGGTCCGCGCGCGGCTCGTTGGGGTCCTCCTCGTCGAAGAACCTGAAGATGCCGTGGCGCTCCTCCCCGTCGGGGAACCTCACCTCGATGGTCTCGGTGACCTCCAGGTCTCCGGAGTCGTCGAGCGCGTAGGTGGCGTCGAAGCGCGACACCGTGGCGGGGTCCTCGGCGGACAGGTCGTCGGAGTCGTCGAGGTCGTAGGTGGCCAGTGGGTGCAGCACCACCAGCACCATCAGGACCAACGTCAACCAGGGCCACAGGCGTCGCATGGGCAGAGAGGCTAGCCGGAGCCCCTGCCGCGGGAGCCGGCGCCCAGCCCGACCCCGCCCCCAACCCCCGACCCAGCGACCCGGGTGCGCTCGAGGACGGTGACCGCGACGGTGAGGTGCCCATGCCGCAGCGTCTCCAGAGGAGCTGCCAGGCCAGAGGCGGCCGTCGCGTCAGGCGTCCCGGGCCTCGCCCTCGTCCTTCAGGTCCTCGTCCTTCAGGTCCTCGGCCCACAGCATCGCCCAGGAGCCGAGGCCCGCAGCCAACGCCATCACGAGTCGCGGCCGGCGCACGCCGCGCCGGCTCAGCCAGGCCTCCGCCCTGGTGTCGACGGTGCTGCCCAGGACGCTTGCCCCCACCAGCAGGACGCCGACGACGCCGGCAGCGGGGAGGGCACGACCCTGCTCAGCCTCGTCCTGGCGGACGAACCAGTAGGTGGCCCCGGCGCCGGCCGCGCCGGTGAGGGCGTGCAGCCCCCGGCGCCCCCGGGGGGACAACTTCGCGGGCACGACGGCGGCAGTCCAGAGACCACTCACCAGGGCCTCGCCGAGGCGACGGGCGTGGACCTTGGGGTCGCGGAGGTTCTGTGCGAGATCGGCGCGGGACATGGCAGCAGCCTAGGAGGACCCGGGCGGGAATCGGCGACGCCCGCCCCTCGGAGCCACCGGGCCGCGGATGCAATGCGCAGGACCCCCGCCGCACATGCGTGCGACGGGGGTCCTGCGTGGTTCTCACCAGTCCGGCCGGAGCCGGTCAGGATCAGAAGTCCATGCCACCCATGCCACCGGTCGGGTCGCCACCAGCGGCGGCCTTCTCCGGCTTAAGTCGGATCGTAGCCATGTCGTTCTGTGTGCCAAGGAGTTGT
>JAZQNT010000169.1:0-1768 GCA_045627505.1 Nocardioides sp. | reverse complement strand
CTTGGCTCCCAGAACGGCCTGGCTACGAGCCGACTTGGCCGGTCGGGTGGACGCGGCCGGGTCACCGAGGCCGACCTGGCTGGCGTCTTCGACCTCTTCGGGGTGCTGAGCGACCGCCGGGCCCAGCAGGCCGGCACCCTCTCGGGGGGCGAGCGGCAGATGCTCGTGATCGGGCGGGCCCTGATGGCCCGCCCCGACCTGCTCCTGCTCGACGAACCCTCGCTGGGCCTGGCCCCACGGATCGTCGCCCAGATCTTCGCCCTGCTCCGCGACCTGGTCGCCAGTCAGGGGCTCACGGTGCTGCTCGTCGAGCAGAACGCCCGCAGCGCACTGTCGGTCGCCGACCACGGTGTCGTCCTCGACCTGGGCCGGGTGGTGGCCGACGCCGACGCCGACGTCCTCGCCGCCGACGACCAGCTGCGGCACGCCTACCTCGGGTTCTGACCCTCCTTCTCCCCCACCACCCGACCAGTCCCGACCAGTCCCGACACCGACGAACAAGGAGACCCGGCCACCGTGCAACAGCTCCTCAACACCGCCCTGGGTGGACTCACCCTGGGCATGGTCTACGCCGCCTTCGCCCTGGCCCTGGTCCTGATCTGGCGCTCGACCCGGGTGGTCAACTTCGCCCAGGCGCCGATGGCCATGGTCACCACCTTCATCGCGCTGGTGGTGATCGACGCCGGCTACTCCTACTGGCTCGGGTTCGCCGCCGCACTGGCCGCCGGCCTGCTGCTCGGCGCCCTCCTGGAGCGACTGGTCGTCCGGCACGTCGACGGCAAGGGCGAGATCAACGCCGTGATCCTCACCCTGGGCCTCTTCATCGTCCTCCACTCCGTGGCTGCCGTCGTCTTCGGCAACGCCTACCGCTCCTTCCCCGCCCCCTTCGGCATCCGGGGGTTCGAGGTGCGTGACCGGACGATCGCCCTGACCGGTTTCGGTGTCTTCACCATCGTCGCGGCGCTGGTGGTGATGGCACTCCTGGTCGCCCTGTTCCGCTTCACCGACCTGGGTCTGCGGATGCGTGCCGCGGCCTTCAACCCCGAGGTGGCCCGGCTGCTGGGGGTGCGGGTGGGCCGCATGAAGACGCTGGGCTGGGCCCTGGCCTCGCTGGTCGGCTCACTGGCCGGCCTGCTGATCGCCGGTGGCAGCCTGGTCCATCCGGGCTACATGGACTCGATCGTGGTCTACGGCTTCGTCGCTGCCGTGCTGGGCGGGCTCGACAGCCCGGCCGGAGCGGTCGTCGGCGGTCTGGTGCTGGGGCTCTCCCTCAGCTTCGTCAGCGGGTACGTCGGGTCCCAGCTGGTCGCGCTCGTCGCCCTGCTGATCCTGATGCTGGTGCTGACCCTGAAGCCCGGTGGCCTCTTCTCCTCCGCGACGGCGAGGAGGGTCTGATGACGACGGCAGCGCAGTCCCGCCCCGGCCTGACGGCCCGGGTGCGCGCACTGCGTGACAGGAACACGCTGGTGCGACACCTGCTGGGTGCCGCCGCGGGCCTGGTGGTGGTTGTGCTGGTGCTCCAGGGCGTCAGCGACTTCCGCCGGTTCCAGCTGGCCGAGATGGCCTACCTGGGGATCGCGGCCGGAGGTCTGACCGTCCTCACCGGACTCAACGGGCAGCTCTCGCTGGGCCACGGAGCCCTGATGGCCTTCGGCGCCTACACCACCGCCCTCCTCCTGCCGGACCGCGACGCCGGCACTCCGCTGGTGCTGGTGATGCTGGCCGCGGTCCTGGTGGCCGTGGTCGTCGGCGCCCTGGTCGGCGTCGC
>JAZQNT010000168.1:0-2532 GCA_045627505.1 Nocardioides sp. | reverse complement strand
GGGTGGTCGAACAGCACCACCCGCGCCTTCCTGATCCCCGGCGCCCGCCTGCCGGCGTCGTTCGGGCTGACCCAGACCGTCGGGGCGCTCCCGCCGGAGCGGGCCCGGGCCTTCGTCGCGGACGTGCGCGAGAAGATGCGCACCTGCCCCGAGCGCTTCCTCGGCACCGAGGTCGACCTCGTGCTGAACCGCAGCAAGGGTCCGGTCGACCTGTCGGTATGGCACGTGACCGTCGAGATCACCGACACCACCTCGGTGCGCTACCTGATGGCCCTCGCGCGCCGCGGCGGCGCGCTCTCGCAGATCGGCTTCGTGCCGGCGCCGCAGGTGCAGATGGGCGACGGCACGTTCATCGCGCTCGCCGAGCGCTCGCTGAAGCGCCTCGCCCAGCTCCCGGTCCGCGGGTCCTGACCCTCACCCGGGCCCCACCGGGGGACGGACCGCAGGAACGACGAAGGCCCGCCCCCGGCGAACCGGGGACGGGCCTACGCAGTGATCGTTGGATCAGTGGCTCACGCCAGGTCCTTCATGATCTCGCGCATGAGGGCGGCGGTCTCGGACGGCGTCTTGCCGACCTTCACGCCGACGGCCTCGAGGGCCTCCTTCTTGGCCTGCGCGGTGCCCGAGGAGCCCGACACGATGGCGCCGGCGTGGCCCATGGTCTTGCCCTCCGGGGCGGTGAAGCCAGCCACGTAGCCGACGACCGGCTTGGTGACGTGCGCCTTGATGTACTCGGCCGCGCGCTCCTCGGCGTCTCCACCGATCTCGCCGATCATCACGATCGCCTTGGTCTCCGGGTCGTTCTCGAAGGCCTCGAGGGCGTCGATGTGCGTGGTGCCGATGATCGGGTCTCCACCGTTGCCGATGGCGGTGGTGAAGCCGAAGTCACGCAGCTCGTACATCATCTGGTAGGTCAGAGTGCCCGACTTCGACACGAGCCCGATCGGACCCTTGCCCGCGATGGTGTGCGGGGTGATGCCGGCCAGCGACTCCTCGGGCGAGATGATGCCCGGGCAGTTGGGGCCGATCATGCGGGTGGCCTTGCCCTGCAGGTACTGGAACACCTCGGCGGTGTCCTGGACCGGCACACCCTCGGTGATCACGACGAGCAGCGGGATCTCGGCGTCGATGGCCTCGATGCAGGCATCCTTGGTGAAGGCCGGCGGAACGAAGGCGACGGACACGTTGGCGCCGGTCTCCTTCATGGCCTCCTCGACGGAGCCGAAGACCGGGAGGGTCTTGCCGTTGAGCTCGACCGTGGTGCCGGCCTTGCGGGCGTTGACGCCACCGACGATGTTCGCGTCGGCCTGGAGCATCAGGTTGGTGTGCTTGGAGCCCATGCCACCGGTGATGCCCTGGACGATGATCTTGGAGTCCTTGTTCAGGAAGATAGTCATTTCAAGTTCTCCTTGTCTCAGGCGTTCGCCAGCTCGGCGGCCTTGTCGGCCGCGCCGTCCATGGTGTCGACCACGGTCACGAGCGGGTGGTTCAGCTCGGCCAGGATCGCGCGGCCCTGCTCGACGTTGTTGCCGTCGAGACGGACCACCAGCGGCTTGGTCGCGTTGTCGCCGAGGATCTCCAGGGCGCCCTTGATGCCGTTGGCGACCTCGTCGCAGGCGGTGATGCCGCCGAAGACGTTGACGAACACGCTCTTGACCTGCGGGTCGTTGAGGATGACGTCGAGACCGTTGGCCATGACCTGCGCGTTGGCGCCGCCACCGATGTCGAGGAAGTTGGCCGGCTTCACGCCACCGTGGTTCTCACCGGCGTACGCGACGACGTCGAGGGTCGACATGACCAGACCTGCGCCGTTGCCGATGATGCCCACAGCACCGTCGAGCTTGACGTAGTTCAGGCCGAGGTCCTTGGCCTTCGCCTCGAGCGGGTCGGCCTCCTCGCGGATCTCGAAGTCGGCGTGGTGCGGGTGACGGAACTCCGAGGCGTTCTCGTCCAGCGACACCTTGCCGTCGAGGGCCTCGAGCTTGTCACCGGCGAGACGAGCCAGCGGGTTCACCTCGACGAGGGTCGCGTCCTCCTCGACGTAGACCTTCCAGAGGGCCTGGACCATCTCGATGGCCTGGTCGCGCAGCTCGGCCGGGAACTTGGCCTCGTCGACGATCGCAGCGGCCTTCTCGGGGGTCACACCTTCGAGCGCGTCGATGCGGGTCTGGCGCACGGCCTCGGCTCGAATACCGGGAAGTAATAATTGAATCCCAGTCCTACCATGCGTTCTATGAGTGAGCGACGACGTTCCAGATAGAACTCCAGCGCCTGTTTTACCGGCTGATTGAACGGCATTTCGATGATGGTAGGCATTGCTCTGAGGCGCATGATGAATACCGAGTCCGGTGTAGGCTCGGGATTGGCAATGCTGATGCAGTTAGGGTCAATGTGGATATAATGACGTTCGGTCCAGGTATAATCCGAAGGATCGGCATCGTCCAGGCTCTCAAGAATATATAAGGCTGAATCCTGTACCTCCATCATGGCGCGATAGGCGGCGTTCTGCTTCTCCTCAAGGGTCATTTCGCG
>JAZQNT010000167.1:0-9151 GCA_045627505.1 Nocardioides sp. | reverse complement strand
GGCCCTGGGCATCATCCTGGACACCATGGTCGTGCGCCCGGTGCTGGTCACGGCGCTCAACCTGGACCTCGGCCGACGGATCTGGTGGCCGAGTCGGGTCGATCGCGGGACCGAAGGCGCGGCGCCGGCGGTGGAGTCGGTCGCGCAGCCGTGACGCACGGCTGGCGAAGGAGACCGGGGACTGGGCGCGACAACTTGGGAGGCGCAGCGCTGGAAGTGGGTGAGCCACCGTGCAAGGCTGGTTGAGATGAGGCGGGACGGGCAGCACCCCCAGCGGATCAGTGACGCTCGCCAGGCACAGAGCGAGCGCCTGCGGCGGCGCATGCGCTGGTACCTGGCGCTGATGGGCACCTGCATCGTCCTCATCGTGCTGGCGTGGAACGTGGTGCGGTTCTGGTCCACGACCGCGGCGGTGGTGATGTCCCTCGTCGCTGCGGTGATCCCGCCCGTGGCGGTGATCGTCGCCAACTGGGGGGAGGACCACTGACCTGCTCCGGTGAAGCGCCGGACCCGTGGACGCGCGAACGGCCCACCCGGGGTGGTCGCGACGACGAACTCGCAACCACCCCGGGTGGGCCGCACCGGTCAAGCCCCTGATCGAGGGAGCCCTGATCGAGGCAGGCCGGGGAGAGGGCCAGGGCGTCCGATCAGGGAGTCAGGTCAGGGCGTCAGACGACCAGGCTCAGCAGCAGCACGAAGACCAGGCCGACCACCGAGATGGCGGTCTCCATCACCGACCACGACTTGATCGTCTGGCCGATGGTCAGGCCGAAGTACTCCTTCACGAGCCAGAAGCCGGCGTCGTTGACGTGGCTGAAGAAGACCGATCCGCAGCCGATCGCCAGCACCAGCAGGGCGAGTTCGGGGGAGCTGAGGTCGGCGGCCACGCCGGAGACGATGCCGCTGGCGGTGATGGTGGCGACCGTGGCCGAACCGGTGGCCAGGCGCACGCCCACGGCCACCAGCCAGCCCAGCAGCAGCGCCGAGATGCCGACGTCCTGGGCCCAGTCGCCGATCACGTTGCCGACGCCGGCGTCCACCAGCATCTGCTTGAAGCCGCCACCGGCGGCGACGATCAGCAGGATCGAGGCGATGCCCGGGAGGCCGGAGCCGAGGGAGGACTCCACCTGGGTGCGGTTCATGCCGGTGTTGAAGCCCAGGAACCACATCGACACGAGCACCGCGGCGAGCAGCGCCACCGACGGGGTCCCGATGAAGACCAGGGTCTTCAGCAGCGTGCTGTCCTCGTTGTCGATGGTCAGTTCGGCGATGGCGCGCGCCAGCATCAGGACCACGGGCAGGGTGATGCACAGGACCGCGGCAGCGAAGCCGGGGCGACGCTTCACGCCCTCGGCGACCGGAGTCTGGTGCTGCAGCTCGGCGTCCACGCCGGCCTCGCCGGCCTCGCCGGCCGACCCGGTGCCCAGTCGTGCCATCGACAGGGTGGTGACGTGCGTGGGCACCCACTGCTCGATCAGACGGGCCAGCAGGGGACCGCAGATGACCAGGGTGGGGACGGCCACGATCAGGCCGAACAGCAGGGTGAGGCCGAGGTCGGCGTGGAGGTTGTCGATCGCGACCAGCGGACCGGGGTGCGGGGGGACGAGCCCGTGCAGCACGGACAGGCCGGCGAGCGCGGGGATGCCCACACGCATGATCGGGATGTCGGTACGGCGCGCCACCAGGATCACCACGGGGACGAGCAGGACGACGCCCACCTCGAAGAAGAGGGGCAGGCCCAGGATCGCGGCGATCAGGGCCATCGCCCACGGCAGCCCGCGGGGACCGACCTTGCCGATGATCGTGTCGACGATCGCGTTGCTGCCCCCGGAGTCGGCGAGGATCTTGCCGACCATGGCGCCCAGTGCGATGAGCAGGCCCACGGAGCCCACGGTGCCGCCGAAGCCCGCCGTGAAGCTGGCGACGATGTCGAGGGGGGCCACGCCGGCGACCCCACCCATCACCGCCGCACCCAGCATCAGGGACAGGAACGGGTGCAGCTTCGCCCACACGATCAGCACCACCACGGTCGTTATGCCGAGCAGCGCTGCCACCACCAGTTGGGTGTTTCCAGCGTCTGTGAGCTCCATCAGTCATTCCGTTCTCGGGAGTGGTTGGTGTGCGGAGGCGGGGCTTTCCGCGGGAGGTGTCGGGCCCAGTCGGGTCCAGGACGATCAGGTGGTTGTCGGGCTCGGAGCCCTCAGGCGGCGGCCAGGCCCAGCGCAGTCAGGGCGCGGGACACGACGTCGGGGACGGAACCCTCGACGGAGACCGTCACCCCGGGCTCGTCCGGGTCCAGCGGCTCGAGGGTGGCGTACTGGCTGGGGAGCAGCGACGGCGGCATGAAGTGCCCGCCTCGGTGGCTGATGCGGTCGCCGACCAGGTTCGGATCGGCCACCAGGTGGCAGAACTCGACCTCGGGCCGCCCCTCGCGCAGCAGGTCGCGGTAGACGCGACGCAGCGCCGAGCAGGTCACCACCGCGGAACGTCCCGCGGCGACCTGCTCGTCCATCCACGCCCCGATGGCTCGGAGCCATGGCCAGCGGTCCTCGTCGGTGAGGGGGGTCCCCGCCCGCATCTTCGCGACGTTGCTCTCCGGGTGGAAGTCATCGCCCTCCGCGAGGGGCCACCCCATGACCTGGCAGATGCCCTCGGCGATGGTGCTCTTGCCGACGCCGGAGACCCCCATCACGATGATCTGCCTGACCTGTCGCTCCGGGCTCATGGAGGAAACGTTACGCATGGGAGCCGTTCCTGAGTAATGGCGTCATGTTGTACTGGGTGCACGTGTCTGCCGCCGGCCATCCCCGGACGCCGGAGTGGTGGGAGCGGCAGCGGCGTCAGACGGCGTGCGCGAGCCGGAAGTGTGACGGGGGAACGCCGTGCGCCCGCTTGAAGGCCGTGCTGAGCGCGAACTGGTTGGAGTAGCCGACCCGCTCCGCGATCGCGGCCAGCGGCAGGTCGGTGGCTGTGAGGAGGTCGGCTGCGAGGGCGAGCCGCCAGCGGGTGAGGTGGGCCAGCGGGGTCTCGCCCACCTGACGGGTGAACCGACGGGCCAGCACTGCCCGGGACAGCCCCACTGCCGCGGCCAGCGTCTCCACGGTCCAGGGGCGTTCGGGGTGCGTCTCCATCGTCAGCAGGGCTCGGGCGACGGCCGGGTCGAGGGGGGAGGCGCTGCGGTCCAGGATCGCCCGCACGGCGTGCACCACCACCAGGTCGAGGAGTCGGTCCACGACCACGGTCTGACCGGGCGAGTCGTCCACGAGCTCGGCGCCGAGCATCTCGACGAGCGCAGAGTCGAAGTCGTGGAGGACCACGCTCGGGGGGAGCTGCGCCAGCAGCAGCCCACCCACCGACGTGGCGCGCTGGTAGGCGCCGATCAGCATCACCGTCGCTGTGCTCGGCCGGGCGTTGCCCCAGGTCCGGATGCCGAGGGACGAGCTCTCGGCCAGGACCGCGCCGGAGCAGTCCACCCCCACCTGGCCGGGCAGGATCCGGAGGTCGGGCGGGGTCGCGGGGGAGTCGGCCACCGTGTAGGGCGTGGGGCCGCGGGTCAGGACGACGTCGCCCGCGCGGACCTGGTGCCGGACGGCGTCGTGGGTGTACGTGGCTTCTCCGCGGGCGACCACGATCACGCTGAGCGGAGAGCGGTCCTCGGCCGTGATCGACCAGGTGCCTGCGAACACCGCCTTGAGGAGCGATGCGCGCTCGGCCCGAGGACCGTCGAGCAATGCGTCCAGAGCGCCCATGTCGAGACGCTCGCACATGCTCGCCGGGGCAGACAAGCATTCTTCCGCTTCGCCGCGCCACTTCACGCTGTGCGCCGCGGTCATCCCGGGTGGTGTCGGGCGGTGTCGGGGCGCTCAGACGGTGGCGACGCCGAGGGTGGCCGCGCCGAAGGCCTTGGGCGCTCCCTGCTGGTAGAAGACGTCGACCTCCTGGATCGTGCAGTCGGCCTCTTCGATCGACGGCACGATCGGGCGGGAGAGGTGGCACCCGCCGACCAACCTCTTCTGCACCGGCTCGAGGCGCCGTTGCCAGGCGGCCACGGATGCGTCGGGCGCGAGCCCGTGCTCGAGGAAGTGGATGGTGCCGCCGGGACGCACCACCCGGCGCAGCTCGGCGAGGGCGGCACCGAGGTCGGGGATGGTGCACATGGTCCAGGTGGAGAGGGCCGCATCAAAGCTGTCGTCGTCGAACGGCAGGAGCTGACCATCGAGACCGGATCGCTCCACCGGTGTGGCGCTGTCTCTCGTGCGCCCGGACGCGAGGCGCCAGGCGACGTCAGAGGGTTCGACGGCTGCCACTCGCGAGACGTCCTGGGGATAGTGGGGCACGTTGAGGCCGGAGCCGAAGCCGACCTCCACCACCTCGCCCGCGAGCCCGGCGCACACCTGTCGGCGCAACCTCTGGTTGTCCGGCCCGGAGGCGCACACCAGGTTGATGATGCGTGGCAGGACCTGTTCCCCGTAGACACCCATTGCGTTCCTCCCGCAGCGGCCGGACGCCCACCGACCTCGTCTCCACGCTGGCAACACTCCCGCCGCGGGGTCAATGCTCGCTAGCCTCGGAGCATGGACGAGGAAGCAGCAGCACCTGTGGCATTCGAGCCGTACGAGGCGGGCACCTACCTGCACGGGACCAAGGCTGACCTGAAGGTGGGTGAGCTGATCGGGCCGGGCCGGGGATCCAACTTCGAGGGCGGGCGCGTGATGAACCACGTCTACTTCACCGCCACCCTGGATGCGGCCACCTGGGGCGCCGAACTCGCCCTGGGGGAGGGACGTGGGCGGATCTACGTCGTCGAGCCCACCGGCGAGTTCGAGGACGACCCGAACGTCACCGACAAGAGGTTCCCCGGCAACCCGACGCTGTCCTTCCGCAGTCGAGCGCCGGTGCGGGTGGTCGGCGAGGTCGTCGACTGGGCCCCGCACCCGCCGGGGACGGTACGGGTGATGCGTGAACGGCTCGAGGAGCTGCGACGTCAGGGACAGGCGCAGATCGAGGACTGAGGACTCGAGGACCGAGGACTCGAGGACCGAGAAGAAGTGCGTCGGCCCGCCCTCACGGGGACCCGGACTCCTCCTCGTCCGGAGGGTCGGGGTCGCGCCGGCGCGGCACCGCGGGTTCTGTGCCCGTCACCGACTCGAAGAAGCGCAGGATCTCGACCGGGAAGGGCAGCACCAGCGTGGAGTTCTTCTCCGCCGCGACCTCCACCATCGTCTGCAGCAGGCGCAGCTGGAGTGCTCCGGGGGTGTCGGCCATCGCCCCAGCGGCTGCGGCGAGTCGCTGCGATGCCTGGAACTCCCCGTCGGCGGTGATCACCCGGGAGCGGCGTTCGCGCTCTGCCTCGGCCTGGCGCGACATGGAGCGTTTCATGCTCTCGGGCAGGGCCACGTCCTTGATCTCGACCCGGTCGATCTCGATGCCCCACAGTGCGGCGGGGGTGTCCAGCATCATCTCCAGCCCCTGGTTGAGGTGCTCCCGGTTGGAGAGCAGCTCGTCGAGCTCGCTCTTGCCGATGATCGAGCGCAGTGAGGTCTGGGCCACCTGCGCCATCGCGAACAGGTAGTCCTGCACCTCGATGACGGCCTTCAGTGGATCAATCACCCGGAAGTAGACGACCGCGTCCACGCGAACGGTCACGTTGTCCCGAGTGATCCCGTCCTGCGCCGGCACCGGCATGGTGACAACCTGCACGTTGACCCGTTGCATGCGGTCCGCCACGGGCACGAGCAGGGTCGGGCCCGGGCGGCGCAGGTCGGGCTGGGCTCGCCCCAGTCGGAACACGACCCCGCGCTCCACCTGCTTGACCACACGCACGGTGCTCATCCCCGCCAGCGCCACCCCGAGGAGCAGCACCGCTACCAGTACACCCACGATCTCCACGTCGACCTCCACCCGGACGGAGAGCCTGTCCTTCGACGGTACGCCTGTTGGGCGGGGGTGACCGGGAGTGACCGGGAGTGACGAACTCGATCAGACGACCGGATCGGCGTCCGGGGTGGTCCCGACCGCGTCGCCCTCCGCGTGCACGTCCTGCTTGCGGGCGGTGACCAGCACCGCGGCCACGACCAGCGCCACCGTGAAGAGTGCGGCGGCCCAGTAGAAGGCGACGTGGTAGCCGGAGAGGAACGCGAGCGGCAGGAACTCGCGCGACTGCTCGGGGCTCGCCGGTGGGTGGTCGCCGAAGTAGGCCGTGACCGCCCCCGCGAACAGGGTGTTGAGCAGCGCGGTGCCCAGCGACCCGCCCACCTGCTGGGAGGTGTTCAGCACCGCGGACGCGACCCCTGCGTCATGGGGCGCGACCCCGACCAGCGCGGTGCTCGCGGTGGGGATGAAGACCGCCGCCATGCCCACGGACATGATCGTCAGCGCGGGGAACACGGTGGTCCAGTACGAGGAGTCCTGCTCGACCCGGGTCAGCAACAACATCCCCACCGTGGCCAGCAGCAGCCCGGGGAGCATCAGCGCCCTCGGGCCCCAGCGGGGGAGCAGCCGGGACACGACGCCCGCGGTCAGGATGATCCCGGCGCTGAAGGGCAGGAAGGCGAAACCGGCCCGGAGCGGGGTGTAGTTCAGGTTGATCTGGAAGTAGTAGGTCATGAACAGGAACATCGCGAAGAGCCCGGCCCCCACCAGCAGGAAGACCAGGAACGAACCGCCGCGGTTGCGGTCCAGGACGACGCGCAGCGGCAGCAGTGGGTTGCGGGCCCGCCGTTCCCACAGCACGAACGCGACCAGGAGGACCACGGACAGGGTCAGGAACCCCACGGTCAGGGGAGCGCCCCAGCCCTGGACCTCGGTCGAAGCCGGATCGTCGGGGTGCGAGGGCCGGGCGGCTTCGGTGAAGCCGTACACCAGGCAGAACAGCCCGGTGGTCGCGAGCAGGTCGCCGGGGACGTCGTAGCGGGGGTCACCGTGCGCGCGGCTCCCACGTACCAGGGGGACGGCGGCAGCGGCGACGATCAGCGCCACGGGCACGTTGACCCCCAGGCACCAGCGCCAGGGGGCGTACTCGGTGAGGACCCCGCCCACGATCAGGCCGATCGCGGCGCCGCTGCCAGCCAGGGCGCCGAACACCCCGAACGCCTTGGCGCGCTCGGTGGGCTCGGTGAACGTGACGGTGACGATGGACAGCGCGGCGGGCGCCATCAGGGCTGCGAAGGCACCTTGGAGTGCACGGGCGGTGAAGAGCAGTTCCGCGTTCGGCGCGAGACCACCGATGGCGGAGGCGGCGGCGAAACCGAGCAGTCCGATCAGGAAGGTGCGCTTGCGCCCGGTGTAGTCGGCGATCCGGCCGCCCAGCAGCAGCAATGCGCCGAACGCCAAGGTGTAGGCGGTCACCACCCACTGCCGGTTGGAGTTGCTGATGCCGAGGTCAGCCTGGGCGGAGGGGAGCGCGATGTTGACGATGGAGGCGTCCAGGACAACCATCAGCTGCGCCGCCGCGAGGACGGCCAACGCCCACCACCGGCCCGGATCCGGCTGGTCGGCCCCGGGCACGGGCACGGACCCGGGGGAAGGGGTGGCTCCGCTCACGACGACTCCTCGAACAGGAACGCCCGTGGCGGACGTTCGGCGGTGCCGACCGCCCCGTACGGTCCGCGTCGGCGTTGTGCAGTCACTCGTTCTGTGCAGCGCACACCCATGCGTTCTGCGCAGCGCACACCATGCAAAGTCCAGCGGGGGAACCGCGTCAACCCCCTGGGCGGGAAACGGGGAGTCCGGGAGATCGGGTCAGGTGGCCCCGGCCCGTGTTGTCACACGTCGCCGCGGCCCGCCGTTCCGGGCGGCTCGGTGCCGGGGGGTTCGGTGCCGGGCGGTTGAGTTCCGGGCTGCCCCGTTCCGGGCTGCCCCGTTCCGTGCTGCCCCGATTCGGGCTGGCCTGATCTGCGTCCGGGAGGTGGCGAGGGGTCGTGGGTGTCCGGGTCCAGCTCGTTCGCCTCGCGGATCCGGTCGTCGTGGCGAGCGGCCTGCTGACGGTAGTCGGTCTCGGCCTCCTTGGCCCGCTGTTGGGCGTGCTCGGCGTCGAGTCGCAGCTTCTCGGCCTGCACCTCGCGTTCCTTGGCCCGCAGCTCAGCGTCGGGCAGACCCCGGGCCTGGTGGTCGGCCTCGGTCCGTAGCTCAGCTGCGCGCTCACGTCGAACGGCCTGGTCGTGATGACGCTTGCGGCGCAGCAGCATCGCGAGCAGCAGCGCGAGGGCGACGATCACCACCACCGCGACGACGATCCAGATGATCTGGTCAGTGTCCATGTCGTGAGTGGTACCCCGTGGGGGGCGCTCCATGAGCGGGCCCGGCGACGGCGCTGCGGACGGTCAGCCGGCAGGGTCAGCAGGGCAGGGTCAGCAGGGGATGCTGCCCAGGCGTGCCAGACCCTCGCGGTCCCCGGGGCCGAAGGTCGTCCGCCCCAGGTTCTCGGCGTTCATCAGCTCGTCCGGATCGGCGACGTGGTCCAGGCCCACCAGGTGAGCCAGTTCGTGGTCGACGATCGCCTGGGCGTGCGGCAGGTCGGCGGCGCCGAAGGAGGCGTACACGTCGCGGTCGAGGATGACCTGGCCCGTGACGTAGCGCAGGCGTCCGTCCCGCTCGGCGGGCAGACTTCCACCGATCCCCGCAACGCGCCCGGCGAGCTCGGGCACCTCCTCCTCCGTGGCCCAGCGGATGAGCACCGGGCGGCGCCGCGCTGAGCCGGAGCTGAGGACGTCACGGGCGTCCGTCTCGCCCACGCGGACGAACTTCAGCCCGGTGGCGGCGGAGACACGGGCGAGCCCGGTGGTCACGAGGATCTCGGCGTTGGCGGGTGCGCCCTCGGGGTTGACCACCACCTCGATCTCGCGGCAGGGGTCGTACCCCACCGGTTCGTCGCTGCCCGGTTGGGTCTGCATGAATCCGTGGCTCCCGATCCCGCGCGGGACGTCGGGCACGGCCCCCAGCCGCTCGTCGTGGAAGCCCAGCAGTCGACGGACCGGACGCATGTTGTCGCCGGGGGAGAGGGTGACCATGCCGGCCAGCAACACTCCGGTGACGAGGAGGGCCGGCATGACCGGACCGGTCTGCCCGCGTGCACGTCGGGCCGCGGACGGTGCCGCGTGGGGCAATGTGCCGAGACCGTACGCGCGGTCGAGGCGGTCGAGCTCGGCCATGC
>JAZQNT010000166.1:0-2881 GCA_045627505.1 Nocardioides sp. | reverse complement strand
TTTTACGGCAGCTGCGAATACCATTCCGAATCCGGAGAAACATTTATCCTCGGAATTTTGGAACAACATTTCCAAGGTGCCACCGACGCCTGGGCCTATTTCAAGTCGGCCCGCGGTGAAGGTGGTGTCGTCGAGGTGTCGGTACTCGCGTCGGACCCCGGCCGCGTAGGCGGCGTACCGCGCCGGCGCGGAGGCGGGCACGGCCAGGTCTGCGTCGCAGAGCGCGACCCCGTTGGGATCCTCGGGCTCGGGGGAGTGGTCCCGGGTGAGCAGCACCAGCCGGACCACCTCGTCGACGTCCACACTCCTCCGCACGCCCCCGTCCATGACCCCGTCCAGGCCCCCCTTCTTGCCGTGGTCTCGAGCCGCGGCCAGCGCCCGGCGCGCCCACTCGGCCGAGCGTCCCTCGGGGTCGGCGTCGCCGTCGTACACCGCGTCGTGGAACCAAGCCGCGAGCTGCACCTCCGGGGCCGCGTACCGGACCTCGGCCGCCAGCTCCCCGAGGTGGGTGAGCACCTCCAGGAGGTGCGTCAGGTCGTGGTACCCCCGCTCCGGAGCAGCCCAGGCGTCCAGCAGTGCATCCCGCAGGGCGGGCTGGTCGGGCAACGGCCACCGGCCGAGCAGCGTGCGCCGCACCCCCGTCGCGTCGGAGGACGACTGGCAAGGGTCATCGGTCACGGTTCCATTCAACTCGTTACATTCCGGGTGTGACCGCGGAACTCTTCGACTCCCTGCCCGACGGTGCCCTGATCGCCGACGACGAGGGGATCGTGCTTGCCGTCAACGCGGCGGCGCGACGGATGCTGGGCCCCGAGGCGTTGCCGGGGGCGCGGATCGATGACGCGCTGACCCTGGTGGACCAGCGCGGGGTGGACTGGTGCTCGGTCAACCAGCCCTACGAAGGTCTCGGCATCCGCACCGGGGTGCCCGAGCAGTCGTGGCTGCTGCGCGACGGACGAGAGGTCCTCGTCACGGCCAGCATCGTGCGGGCGCGGCCCAGCGCTCCGGTCGAGCGGGTGTCGGTGAGCCTGCGCAGCGGCCGGGGGCGTGCCCGCCTCGACCGGGAACGCTCGGACCTGGTGGCCACGGTGGCGCACGAGCTGCGCTCACCGCTGACCGGGGTCAAGGGCTTCGTCCAGGTGCTGTTGAACCGCTGGGACGTGCTCAGCGACGAGCAGAAGAAGCTGATGCTGGCCACCACCAACGCCGACGCCGACCGGCTCACCCGGCTGATCGCCGAGCTCCTCGACGTGGCGCGGCTCGACACCGGTCGGCTCACGCTGGCCAAGCGTCCGGTCGAGGCCGAGGTGCTCGCGCAACGGGTCGTCGACTCGGTTGCCGCCGCGGCCACCTCACGCCAGTTCAGCGTCGAGTCTGCTCGGCCGGACCTCAGGGTGCTGGCCGACCCCGACAAGTTCACCCAGGTGGTGACCAACCTGGTCGAGAACGCGGTCCGCCACGGTGGCGGACACGTACGGGTGCGGCTCGCGGAGTGCCGGCTCGCGGACACGCCTGCGGTCGAGGTAGTGGTGAGCGACGAGGGCGACGGCATCGACGAGACGCTGCGCCGGCGCGTGGTCACCAAGTTCTGGACCGCAGGTGGCGGCGGGGGCAGCGGCCTCGGGATGTATCTGGCCCACGGCCTGACCCGCGCCCACGGAGGTGACCTGACCATCGGGGACCGGGAGGGCGGCGGTGCCGAGATCACCGTCCGCTGGCCTGCGCCCGACTCCGCCGCGGAGGCGGAGGAAGGCCGCTGAACCGCCAGCGGCGCCGGCGTGCTGCTCCAGGGTGCGTACCATGGGAACGTGGCGCGCACCCTTCTTGCCAGCAGGCGATTTACCTGCCCCGGACCCGTGGCGGGTCCGGGAGCCTGAGCGCGCGCCGCGGATGAGGTGCACGCCTCACTCCTGCCGCCGGGTCCGGGGAGTCGAACCGCCCCGCCGAACCGCCCCGCCGAACCCATAGAATTGGCGCGTCCCTGCACGCTGCTGGAAAGGGAGCCATGTCCGGCCCCAACACTGACTACGACCCGGTCGAGGTCACTCCGCTCCAGGCGGAGGAGCTCGAGGCCATGCGCGACGCGGCCGTGGCTGCCTTCGCCGCCGCCACCGACCTCGACGAGCTCAAGCAGGCCCGCCTCGAGCACGCGGGTGACCGCTCGCCGATCGCGCTGGCGAACCGCGAGATCGGCGCCCTGCCCCCGCAGGCCCGCAAGGAGGCCGGTGCCCGCATCGGCCAGGCCCGAGGTGCGATCAACAAGGCCCTGGCGGCCCGTCAGGCCGTGCTGGAGGTCGAGCACGAGGAGCGGATGCTGGTCACCGAGACCGTGGACGTCTCGTTGCCCACCGACCGCCGCCGTCGTGG
Source organism: Nocardioides sp. (assembly GCA_045627505.1). Classification (GTDB taxonomy): domain Bacteria; phylum Actinomycetota; class Actinomycetes; order Propionibacteriales; family Nocardioidaceae; genus Nocardioides. Next base: position 514 of record JAZQNT010000166.1, on the reverse strand, counting down.
TGCGCGCCACCCCCTGACGATGCAGTCCGAGGTCATCGCCGACGTCTTCGTCGCGATGGGCTGGGAAATCGCCGAGGGCCCGATGGTCGAGGCCGAGTGGCTCAACTTCGACGCCCTCAACCTCGGTGCCGACCACCCGGCACGCACGATGCAGGACACCTTCTGGACCGTCCCGGCCGAGAACCACGTGGTGCTGCGCACGCACACCTCACCGGTGCAGGCCCGCACGATGCTCACCCGCAAGCCGCCGATCTACGTGGCCTGCCCGGGACGCGTGTTCCGCACCGACGAGTACGACGCCACGCACAGCCCGATGTTCCACCAGGTCGAGGGCCTCGTCGTCGACGAGGGCATCACCATGGCCCACCTCAAGGGCTCGCTGGACCACCTAGGCTCGGAACGTTCCTGAATATGCTCACAATTAGCCCCCTGATTGATCTCTTTGTGTGGTTAGATTGCTTTCCAAAAATAGAATTGCCCTTGGGTCAATATTTCTTTTTTTTCTTCGGTATCG
>JAZQNT010000165.1:0-4424 GCA_045627505.1 Nocardioides sp. | reverse complement strand
GTCCCCCGCCGTCGCGGTAGTAGAAGTCGGGGTGCGGGTGCCACGACTCGTGGCCGCCCGAGACCCAGGTCGCCACCGCCGAGACGGGGCGGCCGATGTCGCCGGCCTCGACGGCGGCGCGCGCGGTCTGGATGCCGGTGCCGAGCACGGTGTCGGGCGCTCCCCCGAGCCACCGGTCGCCGGCGGCATCCCTCATCGCCGTGGCTTGGGTGAGCGTCGCCGCGAGCGGCTTCTCCCCGTAGACGCCCTTGCCCGCGGCGAGCGCGGCGAGCGCGATCTCGGCGTGCGCGGCGGGGATCGTGAGATTGATGACGGTGTCGACGGCCGGGTCGGCCAGCAGCTCGTCGACGGTGAGCGCCCGGCATCCGGGGATCTCGTCCGCCACCGCTGCGGCGCGTTCGGCATCCAGATCGGCGACCGCAGTGATGCGCACGCTGTCGACGCCCGCGAGGGTGTCGAGGTACTGCCGGGAGATGACGCCGAGCCCGATTATGCCGATTCCGTGCGGCTGGCCCACAGCAGGCCCCTCTCGATGATCGTGCGGACGTTGTCGTCCTGCAGCACATCCAGGCTGTGCCCGGGGGTGGCGACGAAGATGCGCCCCCGACCCCACAGCCGGGTCCACACCGCGGGGGACGTGATCGGCCGGTGCCACGGGTGGTAGGGCTGCACCGGGTGCGTGGGGGTGGCCAGCACGTCGATGAGGTCGTCGTGCAGCACCCAGTACTGCTCGGTGTGCAGGGTGAAGTCGTCGAGCCCCGCCATGATCTCGTGCTCACGGCCGAGGTCGGTGAGTTCGACGGTGTACGGCAGGAAGTTGTCGGACTCGTCGCCGGAGCACTGATCCGGATGCTTCGACGGGTGCGTCGCGAACTGGCCGCCGACGAGCTGCAGGTAGTCGGAGCTGTTGCGATACGAGTCGGCGATGCCACCGTGCCAGCCGGCCAGCCCGGTGCCGCGCTCCACCGCCGCCTTCACGCCGGCGAAGGCTTCGCGGGAGATCTCGGACATCGTCACCGACTGCAGGATCAGATCGGTGGATGCCATGACCTCCTCGTCGGCGTAGATCTCGTTGGATTCTTCGACCCGCACGTCGAACCCGCTGCGCTCGAGGAAGGGGAGGAACACCGTGCACGAGCAGGAGTTGCTTGCCATCCTCAACGCCCTCAAGGCCTGGCGCCACTACCTGGGGGGCCGCCACTTCACCGTGCTGACCGACCACCAGTCCCTCCAGTACGTGGAGACGTCCGTCATGGCCACGCCCAGGCAGATGCGGTGGGCGGCGTGGCTCAGCGAGTTCGACTTCAGCATACGGTATGGACGCGGGAAGGACAACGTGGCAGCGGACGCGCTCTCGAGGGCAGCGGCTGCAGGTACCGAGGGGGTGGACGAGGACACTGGTGAGGACGTGTCCGTCGGGTCCGTGCTGCAGTCTCAACCACGCTTGCTGATCAACTCGATCAATGATCTGGCACCACTCCCGGTGAGGGTGCGAGAGGCAGCTCAAGGCGATGCGGCGTACCAAGCGCTGCTGATGGAGTCGGCAAGCACATTGGAGCGGAAGGGCATGGTGCGCGTGCGAGGACTGCTGTACCGCGTCAGAGCGAAGCCGGGGGAGGAACGGCCTGGGGACGACCCGGCGGAGGAGGAGGGCGAAGAGGAAGCGCCGGTGACCTCTGAGGTCGGAGACATCCCCGCGGACGAAGGCCAGCTGGTGGTGCCCAAGGACGAGCGTCTGCGCACCTGGCTCCTCTCCACTGCGCATGATACTCTGCTGGGGGGGCATCACAGTGCAGCGACAACACATGCATGGCTGCGTGAGCGCGTGTGGTGGTCCAACATGGCGGTGGATGCTCAGCGCTACGTGCGTGGCTGCGAGCTGTGCCAGCGCAACAAACCTGATCTTCGAGGGAGGCAAGGTCTTCCCTTGTCGATTGCGACGCCTAGTCGCGCCTGGGAGGTGATCTGCTTGGACTTCATCGGGCCTCTGCCTCGCACGGCGCGAGGGTGTGACGTGGTGCTGGTGGTCATCGACAAGCTGACGAGGTGGGTGTATTACATTCCTATGCGCCAGACCGACTCCGCGCAGGACGTGTTTGCTCTGCTGGATCGACACGTGCTGGCCAACCACGATACTCCGCGGCAGATCATCAGCGACCGCGACAGCAGGTTCACGTCCCGCTTCTGGGAGGCCATGTGGGCGGCGATGAGGGTGGGGCTGAAGAGGAGCACGGCCTTCCATCCGCAGACCGACGGGGCGACGGAGCGGGCCAACCGCACGCTCATCGAACAGCTGCGATCGCACGTGGACGAACACCAGGCGGACTGGGATGTGTTGCTGCCTCAGCTGCAGCGCGCCAACAACAGCAGCGTGTGTGCGTCGACGGGCTACTCTCCGTTCGAGATGAACTACGGACGGCGGGTGCGGACGGAGCTGGACGCGGAGCTGGAGCAGGAGGGGGTGGCGGCACCGGCGGTGGCAGCAGCAACGTACCCGGGAGCTGAAGAGTTGGCTGCGAGGCGAGCGAAGGCGGAAGCTGCAGCGAGGGTGCGTATCGAGAAGGCACAGCAGAAGCAGCAGCGAGATGCGCAGCGAGGCCGGAGGGCAGGCGAGGTGGCAGCAGGCGACCGTGTGTGGCTGTCCAATCGCAACCTGAGGCTGGACGAGCAGGGTCGAGTCCGCAAGCTGGAGCCGCTCTTCTTCGGTCCCTACGAGGTGTTGGAGCTGCATGGTAGCAACGCTGCGCGCCTGCGTCTGCCTGCCGGCTGCCGGCTGCACCCCGTGTTCAACCTGGACCTGCTGCGCAAGTTCGTGGATGGGCGGGCCGAATTCCCCGAGCGGCCGGTGCGCGACCATCGGCCGGGTCCGGTGCAGCTGGAAGAGGATGCTGCAGCGGGTGGGCCGGGCGAGCCGGAGTACGAAGTCGAAGCCATCATCGGCAGCCGAGGCCGCGGCGCGCGCATGTCCTATCGCGTGAAGTGGCTGGGCTGGCCGGTGGAGCAGGCGAGCTGGTGTCCCGCAGCTGAGTGTCGCGTCACATGCCCGGAGAGGGTGCGCGAGTTCGAGGAGCGAGAGCTCAGACGAGTGCAGGCCGTGCAGGTCATCCGCGCCGTGGAGGTGGAGCGACGGGAGCAGCGCGTGAGGTGGGCCGTGGCAGCGGCTGGGGGGGAGGCGGAGCTGACGGGACACAGGGACGCAGAGCTGGAAAGCGAGGCAGCACGTGAGGCAGTCATCGCGGCACGAGCCGTAGTGTCCTCTGTGTGCGGGGCATTCTCTCGTCTCGGAGCGGCGGCTGCAGGCGGGGCGTCCTCGCCGTCCTCGCTGGTGGCCGTTGCATCTCTGCGCGTGCAGGACGCGAGGAGGGTCGAGGAGCTGCGTCACCGGGCGTCCTCGCGGCTCTCTGTGGGGTCTCTCCGCGTGCTCGCGCGTGCCTGCGAAGACCCTGCGCTGCCCTCGTCGCCTCCCTCCGCACTGCGTGAGCCAGAGGCGCGAGATTTGAATGCAGCAGCGAATCTGAGGGGGGCCAGGCCGGCGGGCGATGGGCAGACAAGTGCGAGCCAGCAGGGGTCCGGGACGGAGTTGGAATGCATCCTCTCAATGTGCTCAACGATGGGAACAAGAGGAACAGGGACGAGAGTGCGTTTCTGTGACGGCGGGCAGCAGCAGCAGAGCAGTGCCGGAGGGGGCGCGCAGCAGCAGGCCGAGCAGCCCAAGGCAGAGGCAAGGCAGGCGGCGGCGCAGGTATTCGAGTTACTGGAGCTTCCTACAAGGGGTGCGATGGAGGCTGTGGCACAGGGAGGACGCAGCACACACACATCAGGCGTCAGCATCGACTCAACGGGGAGCGGCGCAACGAGCAGGGCCGCAGCCGCGCCGGCCGAGTGCGAGCGGAGGATGCAGCACAGACCTGCACACGCGCTGCGGAAACAGCCAAGGGGACCTAAGGGTGCAGGAACACACAAGGAGCAGACGTGCAGAGAGGTGCGGGAGGTCAGCAGGACGCCTCAGGCCCACGAGCGGAATGGGGAGCCAGGACGGGCTCAGAGGCCAGGCCCAAGACACTCACGCAGGCACCCGCTCCCCTCTCAAACACTCACGCCCCCGTGTACTAACCCGTCCGGTGTTTCCCTGAAGAGCAGGGGAGAGGAGACGAGAGGTGTGGAGCGCACTGGCCAGGTGGGGCAGAGGGCCGGGGAGGGGCTGGGAGAGCGGCTGGGGTCGAGGAGGGCAAGCCGAGGAGTGGAGGCAGGGGAGCGGGGCGGACGTGCGCGGCAGGTCTCCTGGACACGAACAGAAGGCACAGGAGCAGTGGCGACGAGTGGGGAGGAGGAGTCCGTCTCGCATGCATGCGGGGGGCAGGGCGCGGGCCGGGGGCGGATCAGCCGCCGGCCTCCCCTCCCCCTCCCACCGGCGCACCACTCGC
>JAZQNT010000164.1:0-2076 GCA_045627505.1 Nocardioides sp. | reverse complement strand
CGTCACGGAGCTGAACGCCCTTGCCAAGCTCAAATTTATAGGTCGCCGGATCATTGATGACCGGAACGGCAAGTCTGCCGAAACGGCAGTAAACAGGGCCGTCATGCTGAATTGCAGCTACAACGGCAGCCTTTGCACCGGCTGCGGGACGTCATGGGAATCGGGGGCGGGGCACCCCGAAAGCTATGACGTCCGCAAGCGGTGAGGTGCGCGGGAGGCGGGCAGGGAGGTGGCCGCGGCGTGGCTCAGCCGAAGCGGCCGGCGACGTAGTCGGCGGTGCGCTGGTCGCGGGGGGCGGAGAAGATCGCGCTGGTGACGTCGGCCTCCACCAGGACGCCGGTGCGGTTGCCGGTGGTCTCGTCCGGACGGGCGGTGAAGAAGGCGGTGCGGTCGGAGACGCGCGCGGCCTGCTGCATGTTGTGGGTGACGATGATGATCGTGTAGTCGTCCTTCAGCTCCAGCATCAGCTCCTCGATCCGCGAGGTCGCGATCGGGTCCAACGCCGAGCAGGGCTCGTCCATCAGGATCACGTCCGGACGGGTGGCGATGGTCCGGGCGATGCACAGTCGCTGCTGCTGGCCGCCGGAGAGGCCGAAGGCGGACTGCTTCAGCTTGTCCTTGACCTCGTCCCACAGGGCGGCGGAGCGCAGCGCCTCCTCGACCAGGTCGTCCATGCTGTCGACCTTCATCCCGGTCACCCTGGGACCGTAGGCCACGTTCTCGTAGATCGACTTGGGGAACGGGTTCGGCTTCTGGAAGACCATCCCGACGTGGGTGCGCACCGCGATCGGGTCCACGCCCTTGGCGTAGATGTTCTTGCCCCGGTAGCTGACCTCACCCTCCACCCGGGCACCGGCGACCAGGTCGTTCATCCGGTTGAGGCTGCGCAGCACGCTGGACTTGCCGCACCCCGAGGGGCCGATCAGCGCGGTGATCTCGTTGCGTCCGAAGGACAGGTCGACCTCCTGCACCGCGTGGAAGTCGCCGTAGAAGATGTTGAGCCCGCGCATCTCCATCACCGGATCGGCGACCGGCCCGCTCACCTCCCCGGGACGGCCGCTGGTGGAGGGTCGGACAGCCCCCGGGGCGGGGCTGGTCGTGGCGGCGCGAGCGACGGTGGGAATCACGGGGACCTCCGGGAAGGGCGGGGCGTAGGGATCGTGGGCGGCGTTGACGGTCACGGTGTTGCGGGTGCGGGTGTCGAGGTTGCTGGGATTCACGGCTCTCACCAGCTCTTCTGGAACTTGTTGCGGATGAAGATGGCCACCGCGTTCATGCCGAGGATCATCGCCAGGAGCAGGACGATCGCCGCGGAGGCCGCCATCTGGTACTCCTCCTGCGGCATCGAGGTCAGGTGGAAGATCTGCATCGGCAGCGCCGTCACCTTGGACTCCACGCCGGTGGGGTCCCACATCACCATCGCCATGCCGAGCATCAGCAGCGGAGCCGCCTCACCGATCGCGCGGGAGAGGCCGAGGATCGTGCCGGTGGCGATCCCCGGGACGGCGGCGGGCAGCGTGTTGCGCCACGTCGTCTGCCACACCGTCGCGCCCAGCGCCAGCGATCCTTGACGGATCTCCTGCGGCACCGCGCGGATCGCCTCACGGGTGGTGATGATGACGACCGGCAGGATCAGCAGGGCCAGCGCGATCGCGCCGCCCAGGACGATGCCCTTGAACTGGTAGCCGAGCAGTCCCATGATCGCCACGGCCAGCATCCCGTAGATCACCGACGGCACGGCGGCGAGGTTCTGCAGGTTCACCTCGATGATCCGGTTGAGCCGGGTGCGCTTGTCCGCGAACTCCTCCAGGTGGACGGCCGCCGCCACCCCCATCGGGATCGCCAGCAGGGCGGTGAAGACCATCAGCCAGATCGAGCCCAGGATGCCGGCCCGGAAACCGGTGGTCGACTTGTCCAGCTTGGACTCGTAGTTGCTGACCAGCGCGGAGTCGAAGCGGCCCGAGCCGGAGATCACCGTGTCGATGATCAGCGCCAGCAGCACGAAGACGCCGAAGAAGAGCGAGAACCACAGCGCGCCCAGGAAGATCAGCGACGCCGGGTTCCGGTCGCGGCCGC
>JAZQNT010000163.1:0-2740 GCA_045627505.1 Nocardioides sp. | reverse complement strand
GCCTTCCCGGACTCGCACCCGCAGCACCTGGGCATGCCCGGCATGCACGGCACCGTCGCCGCCGTCGCCGGTCTCCAACGCTCCGACCTGATCATCAGCATCGGCGCCCGCTTCGACGACCGGGTCACCGGCAACCTGGACTCCTTCGCGCCCGGCGCGCTGGTCATCCACGCCGACATCGACCCGGCCGAGATCGGCAAGAACCGTCACGCCGACGTGCCGATCGTGGGCGACGCCAAGGAGGTCCTGTCGGACCTCCTGGCCACCCTGAAGGCCGAGAAGGAACAGGGTCGCGAGGGCGACTTCGAGGAGTGGGTCGACTTCTGCGCCAGCACCAAGAAGCGCTACCCGCTGGGCTACGAGAAGCCTGCCGACGGCAGCCTCGCTCCGCAGTACGTCATCGAGCGCCTGGGGCAGATCGCCGGTCCCGAGGCGATCTACGCCTCCGGTGTGGGTCAGCACCAGATGTGGGCCACCCACTTCGTGGGCTTCGAGCACCCCAACACCTGGCTCAACTCCGGCGGGCTGGGCACCATGGGCTACTCCGTGCCCGCCGCGATGGGCGCGAAGGTCGGCATGCCCGACTCCACCGTCTGGGCGATCGACGGTGACGGTTGCTTCCAGATGACCAACCAGGAGTTGGCCACCTGCGCGATCAACGACATCCCGATCAAGGTCGCGATCATCAACAACGAGGTGCTGGGCATGGTCCGGCAGTGGCAGACGCTCTTCTACAACGAGCGTTACTCCAACACCGACCTGCACACCGGTCCGGCGCGCAGGATCCCCGACTTCGTCAAGCTCGCCGACGCCTACGGCTGCGTGGGTCTGTCGTGCGACTCCCCGGACGACGTGGACGCCACCATCGAGAAGGCCATGGCGATCAACGACCAGCCGGTCGTGGTCGACTTCCGGGTCAACAAGGACGCCATGGTCTGGCCGATGGTCGCCGCGGGCACCAGCAACGACGAAATCCAGCACGCCCGGGACCTGGCTCCCCAGTTCGACGAGGACGACCTCTGATGAGCAAGCACACCCTCTCCGTCCTGGTCGAGAACAAGCCGGGCGTCCTGGCCCGTGTGGCGAGCCTCTTCTCCCGCCGAGGCTTCAACATCGACAGCCTCGCCGTGGGCCCGACCGAGCACAGCGACGTCTCGCGCATGACCATCGTGGTGAGCGTCGAGAACTTCCCGCTCGAGCAGGTCACCAAGCAGCTCAACAAGCTCGTCGAGGTCATCAAGATCGTCGAGCTGGACCGTCCCGCCTCCGTCCGTCGCGAGCTGGCCCTGGTCAAGGTCAAGGCTGACGTCGGCACGCGCGGACAGGTCCTCGACGCCGTCCAGCTGTTCAAGGCCAAGGTCGTGGACGTCTCCCCGGAGGCGGTCACCGTCGAGATCACCGGCAATGCCGACAAGCTGCGCGACTTCCTCTCGGTGGTCGAGCCCTTCGGCATTCGCGAGCTCGTCCAGTCGGGCATGGTCGCCATCGGCCGCGGCCCGCGTTCCATCACCGAGCGGACCGCCAAGCCGGTCCCCGTCCCGGTGCCTGCTCCGCCGTTCCAGGGCTGAGCCCCCGCGGGTGGCGCGGCCGGGGGAGACCCCCGACGTCGCGTCCCACCCGAGCTTGTCAGAAGATTTTCCTCACCTGCACCACCTCTACGAAGGAGAGCCCCCGTGGCTGAGATGTACTACGACGCCGACGCCGACCTGAGCCTGATCCAGGGCAAGAAGGTCGCCGTCATCGGTTACGGCAGCCAGGGCCACGCCCACGCCCTCAACCTCCGTGACTCGGGCGTCGACGTCCGCATCGGTCTGCCGGAGGGCTCGAAGTCCCGCGCCAAGGCCGAGGACGAGGGCTTCACCGTCCTGACCCCCGCCGAGGCTGCGGCCGAGGCCGAGGTCATCGTGATCCTTGCCCCCGACCAGCACCAGCGCAAGCTCTACGCCGAGTCGATCGCCCCGAACCTCAACGACGGCGACATCCTGGTCTTCGGCCACGGCTTCAACATCCGCTTCGGCTACATCACCGCCCCCGAGGGCGTTGACGTGATCATGGTCGCCCCCAAGGCTCCGGGTCACACCGTCCGTCGCGAGTACGTCGCCGGCCGCGGCATCCCCGACATCATCGCCGTCGAGCAGGACGCCTCGGGCCGCGCCTGGGACTACGCCAAGTCGTACGCGAAGGGCATCGGCGGCACCCGCGCCGGCGTCATCAAGACCACCTTCACCGAGGAGACCGAGACCGACCTGTTCGGTGAGCAGGCCGTCCTCTGCGGTGGTGCCTCGCAGCTCGTCCAGTACGGCTTCGAGACCCTCACCGAGGCTGGCTACCAGCCGGAGATCGCCTACTTCGAGGTGCTGCACGAGCTCAAGCTCATCGTCGACCTCATGTGGGAGGGCGGCATCGCCAAGCAGCGCTGGTCGGTCTCCGACACCGCTGAGTACGGCGACTACGTCTCCGGCCCGCGGGTCATCGACCCGAGCGTCAAGGAGAACATGAAGGCCGTCCTCGCCGACATCCAGAGCGGTGCCTTCGCCGAGCGCTTCATCGCCGACCAGGACAACGGCGGCAAGGAGTTCCTCGAGCTGCGCGAGAAGGGTGCCGCGCACGCGATCGAGGCCACCGGCCGGAAGCTGCGCAGCCACTTCGCGTGGCTGAATCCAGGCGCCGCGGAATTCACGCTTGGGTGCGGCTGCCAGGCAGAATGCTGCTGACAGCAGGCACAGAATTGTTGTAGCCA
>JAZQNT010000162.1:0-3534 GCA_045627505.1 Nocardioides sp. | reverse complement strand
AGTTCGCGGCTGCGCAGCGCGGCAACCCGGGTCACCGTCAGCTTGCGAGGTATCCGCGGAGCCCGCGGCGGCGCCTCGGACGACGAGTGATCGGCGTGGCGGCTGCCCCCCGCTTTCGCTCCGCCCCCAGGACACAGAGATGGCGCCGAACGAGAGACCGTAGAGCCCGGTCGCGGCCCCCACAGCCCAGGAGTCGCGCACCAGGGCTCGGTGGGTGGACCGCCGGGCGGGAACGGGGGAGGAAGCGCGTGCCACGCGCCGAGGGTATCGAGGCCGGGGCCGACGCTGTCCGGCCCCGGGGTGGGCCGACGTGGGGACCAGGGACGACGAAGGGCCCCGAGCAGTTGCTCGGGGCCCTTCGTGGACGAGGAAGCGTGGCCCCTCGCTCAGCGCTCCTTGGGTCAGCGCTCCTTGGGTCAGTACTCGTCGGGGTCAGCGGTACTCGTGCGGGAGGGACTCGCCGATCTTGCGCTGCGGCTTGGGCAGGCGGAGGAACTTCATCTGCATGGCCCGCATGATCGCGTAGTACGTCGTGCCCTTGAGGTCGGCGTCGGGGAAGCGGGTGCGCAGTTCCTTGCGCAGCCGGATCCGCAGGAACAGCATCTCCAGGACGATGAAGATCATCGCGCCGAGCATGATGATCTGGCTCGAGGCGATGATGTTCGCGTTGGAGCTGAAGCCCAGCAGCAGGGTGAGCACCAGGATCGGCAGCAGCAGCTCGATGAACGAGAACCGCACGTCGACGTAGTCGCGGACGAAGCGCTTGACCGGACCGCGGTCGCGCGCCGGGAGGGACTTGTCGTCGCCGGTGCGGAACGCCTCGCGCACCTTGGCGGACGCCTCGGAGCGCGCCCTCCGGTTGGCGGCGACGATCTCCTTGCGGCTACGGGGGGTCTTCGCCCGGGCGCGGGCGGCGGCCTCGGCCTCCTTGCGGGTGGGCGTGGGGCGTCCCTTGCCGCCGGTCTTCGTCGGGGCGGCGTCGGGAGCGGCCGCGGAGGAGTCGGAGTTGGAGCGACGGGACACGTGGAGGCCTTCTGACGGGGTGGAACGGTCGTGGTCGAGGATACCGGGCGTCCGAGCACGGAAGTGTGTTCGCCCGCCTTGCTGCAAACGCCTAGGGTTGGACCACTGGGGTGAGAATGCACCGACCGGCCGTGCGGTCGGGTGAACAACGAGGAGAGCCGTCCATGAGTCTCATGAAGCGAGTCAGTCTGATCTTCAAGTCGAAGGCCAACAAGGCCCTCGACCGCGCCGAGGACCCGCGCGAGACCTTGGACTACAGCTACCAGCGCCAGCTGGAGCTGCTGAGCAAGGTCCGCCGCGGCGTGGCCGACGTCGCGACCAGCCGCAAGCGGGTCGAGCTGCAGATCACCCAGCTCGAGCAGCAGGCGGACAAGCTCACCGGCCAGGCCCAGAAGGCGATCGAGGTCGGCCGTGAGGAGCTCGCCCGCGAGGCGCTCACGCGCAAGTCGGGCCTCGTCACCCAGGTCAACGACCTCCGGGCACAGCACGCCCAGCTCCAGGGTGAGGAGGAGAAGCTCGTCCTGGCCCAGCAGCGGCTGCAGGCCAAGGTCGAGTCGTTCCGCACCCGTAAGGAGACCATCAAGGCCACCTACTCGGCCGCCGAGGCGCAGACCCGCATCACCGAGGCCATGTCCGGCATCGGCGAGGAGATGGGCGACGTGGGTATGGCGATCCAGCGTGCCGAGGACAAGACCGCCCACATGCAGGCTCGTGCCGGCGCGATGGACGAGCTGCTGGCCTCCGGCGCGCTCGACGACTTCTCGCACAGCGGCGGCGCCGGCGACGACATCGCCCGTGAGCTCGACGCCCTGAGCGCGACCTCCGACGTCGAGGCCGAGCTCGCCGCGCTCAAGCAGGGCAAGTCTCCCGACGCCCTCCAGGCGCCGAACCAGCAGTCCGGACAGGTCGTCTCAGCGGAGCAGATCCGCGACGAGCGTCCCGGCCAGAGCCACTGAGGGGCGGAACGATGATCGTGAGGATCCTGGGCGAGGGACAGTTCGACGTCGCCGACACGGAGCTCGAGCACCTCAACGAGTTGGACGCGGTCGTCGAGGCGGCGATCCGTGACGGGGACGAGGAGAGCTTCGGGCCGGCCCTCGACGCGCTCCTCGCCGCCGTTCGCGAGGTGGGCACCGCCCACGAGGCGGACGCCCTCGACCCCTCCGACCTGATCCTGCCCATGGCCGACGCGACGCTGGACGAGGTGCGCGCGATGCTCGCCACCGACGGCCTCATCCCGGGCTGAGGGTCACCGTGGCGCACTCTCGCTTCATCCACGACTCGGGGCTCACCGCCCGGATGACGTTGGTGATGTTTCTGCTCGGCGGGCTCTTCGTGGCCCTCGTCGTGGTGCTGATGTATGCCTTCAGCGGCATTGCCTGGCTCATCGGCCTTGCCGGAATCGGAGTGGCCTTCTACCAGTGGTGGAGCTCCGACAAGGTCGCCATGAAGGCGATGCGGGCCCGTGAGGTGACCCCGCAGGAGGCACCGGAGCTGCACGGCATGATCGACCGGCTCTGCGCGATGGCCGACATGCCCAAGCCGCGGGTCGGGATCGCTGACATGGCGATCCCCAATGCCTTCGCCACCGGCCGGTCGCCCGACCGGGCCGTGGTCTGCGTGACCACGGGCATCCTGGGCATGCTCACCACGGAGGAGCTGGAGGGGGTGCTGGCGCACGAGTTGTCGCACGTGGCCCACCGCGACGTGCTGGTGATGACCCTGGCCTCCTCCGCCGGTATTGCCGCCGGCATGCTGACCCGCACCGCCCAGTTCGGCGGGCTCACCCGCGGACGGGGCAAGGACAACCAGGGCGCGATGGCGGGGGTGCTGATCGCCCTGGTCGTCAGCCTGGTCGTGTACGCGGTCAGCTTCTTCCTGACCCGTCTGCTGTCGCGCTACCGGGAGATGGCCGCGGACCGGGCCGGCGCCTACCTGACCATGAACCCTGCGGCGTTGGGTTCAGCGCTGCAGAAGATCAGCGGCGGGATCGCCCGCACCCCGGCGGCCGACCTGCGCGGCACGAGCGCGATGAACGCGTTCTTCATCGCCCCGGCCATCAGTGGCGACGCCCTGCACCAGGCGACGTCGACGCACCCGTCCCTGGAGCAGCGCCTCGAGCAGCTCGCCCGGATCCAGACCGAGCTCGGTCGCAGGTACTGAGGAGGCGTTGATGGGTTTCCTCGACTCGCTGCTGGGACGCAGCCGCCCCAAGGCCCCGGACCTCGACGCCCTGTTCCAGGTGCCTTCGGCGGCCCTGTCGCTGTCTGCCGCGCTCGCCCTCGAACCCACGGGTCAGGGGGCCGTCTGCTACCGGGCGGCGTCGGGTGCGGCTTTCGAGGACCTCCGCGCCGAGGTGGTGGCTCTGCTGGGGGCCGACGGCCCCCCCCCGCGGGTGGAGACCCGCCCCGACTCCTTCCGCTACACCTGGACGCTCCCCACCCAGGAGACGTCGACCGAGAGTGGGCCGGACCTGTCCGCGCTGTGCACAGGTCTGCACGTGGTGAACAC
>JAZQNT010000161.1:0-4224 GCA_045627505.1 Nocardioides sp. | reverse complement strand
CACCTCGACCTGCTCGCACCCGACCTCGACGCCCACCAGGACCACGCGCTGGAGGTGGGCGCGATCCCGGTGGACCCGGACGAGACCCGGGAGGAGACGGTCGAGCGTGGCTGGCGGGTCTTCCTCGACCCGGCCGGCCACCCGTTCTGCCTGTGCTGCCCGGAGGAGGGCTGGGTCTGAGCGGGGGTGGGCGGCTCGACGCGCCGGTCCGCCCGTGCGGGTCACGAAATGAGTCGGGAAATGAGGAAAGGGCCGGACCCGAAGGCCCGGCCCTTTCCCCGCCCCACGCGGGGGAGTGGCTCAACGGTAGTTGACGAACTGGACCGCGAAGTCCCAGTCGTGGCCCTTGACCAGGGAGATGATGGCCTGGAGGTCGTCACGCTTCTTGGAGGAGACGCGCAGCTCCTCGCCCTGGATCTGCGCCTTGACGCCCTTGGGGCCCTCGTCGCGGATCAGCTTGGCGATCTTCTTCGCGTCCTCGGTGCTGATGCCGTCCTTGAGGTTGATCGTGATCTTCGACAGCTGGCCGGACTGGCGCGGCTCGGAGGCGTCGAGGACCTTCAGCGAGACGTCGCGCTTGACCAGCTTGGTCTTGAAGACGTCGAGGACGGCGTTGGCACGGTCATCGGCGGAGGCGGAGATCTCGATGACCTTCTCGCCCTGCCACTCGATCGTGGCGCCGGTGCCCTTGAAGTCGAAGCGGGTGGAAACCTCGCGGGCGGTCTGGCCCAGCGCGTTGTCCACCTCCTGGCGGTCCAGCTTGCTCACGATGTCGAACGACGAGTCGGCCATGTGCGTCCCTCCTGCAGGGTTCGGATGGGGGGCGATTTTTCATCTCCCGTGGTGCTTGGGCTATTGTCTCCCTTGTTGTGACGGAGCCCAAACGGGCTCCGGATCGATGTACAAGGCAGGTTGCCCGAGCGGCCAATGGGAGCGGACTGTAAATCCGTCGGCTTTTGCCTTCGAAGGTTCGAATCCTTCACCTGCCACCCGTATGGGTACACAGGCCCCCGTCACTGGCGGGGGCCTGTGGCATTTCCGGGCCAGTCACCGGAGGGCCGCGCGCCCGCGGGGCCGTCCCGGGTGTGGAACGGCCCCGCGAAGCACCGGTCAGCGTGCGGTGCGCACGGTGATCCTCTTGGTCGGCGACGAGCCGTACTTGTTCTTCGCCGTCACGGTGAACCGATAGGTGCCGCCCCGCACCAGCCCGCTCACCTTGGTCGTGGTCCGGGTGGAGACGCCGTCCTTGTGGGTCTTGGCCTTGGTCCACTTCCCGTTCTTCAGCCGCTGCACCTTCACCACGTAGTCGGTGACCTTGGAGCGCGGGGTGGAGGGCTTCGTCCACGACAGCGTCAGGCTGCGCCACTTGATGCTGCTGGCCCGCAGGTTGCGCACGGCGGAGGAGCGCATGTCGCGCTTGACGGTGAGGGTGGAGGTGTACGCGGTGCGCTTGCCGAAGACGTCCTCGGCCCACAGTGTCACCTGGTGGGTGCCCCGCGGCAGCGTGAACGAGCCGGAGAAGCGGGAGCCGGCGAAGCTGCTGGCGCCCTGGCCCGAGCGACGACGCTCCAACGTCCAGGAGCGCTTGACCACGGACTTCCCGTTGACGTCGATCCCCGTCTTCGCCACCCAGGTGTCGTCCAGCGTCGGGCGCAGGTCGTAGGTGGCCTTCGCGCCGGCGCCGTAGGCCCAGCAGGCGGTGCTGCTCGTGCGCTTCAGGGCGGAGGTGCGGGTGCCGGTGATCGTGGCGCGGTCGCAGATGTTGGTGGCGTCGTAGGGGTTGAACACCGGGGCGCCGGTGTCCGCCGGTCGGGTCACCCGCACCGTGGCGCCGTTCGCGTCCATCGACAGCACCTCGACGGTGACGCCGCCGGTGGGCGTGACCTTCTCGCCGGGGAGGAACGCCTGACGCTCGGCGTACCTCTCGCCCCTGCCGGGGGGACGTGCGGTGACGGTCCGGTTCGCGTCGTCGTGGGTGGCGACGTCGAGGTCAGGGGTGTCGGGGGAGGACTCGACGTGCACCCCGACGTTGGTCGCCCGCGAACCGTCGCGGTTGGCCGGGACCCCGTACTTGAGCGGCCAGTCCTGACCGGTGCCGTTGCGGTAGGAGAGGACCGTGTGGTGGGTGTCCCCGAGCGGGACGATCACGGCCTGGGTTCCGGTGCTGCCGTTCATCGGCGACAGGGTCCAGGTCTGCGACGTGGTGAGCGCGAACTCGGTACGGGCGGTGTTCATCGACCCCAGATCGATGAGTTCGCTGGCCGAGAAGCGCACCGCGGACTGGTTGGCGCCCATCGTGGAGAAGTGCGAGCCGTACTGGACCGTGGTGCCCGGGAAGGCGGTGCCGGTGTGCGGAGCCTGGGCCTGGGCGTGCCACAGCCCCAGGTTGTGCCCGATCTCGTGGGCCAGGATGGCGACGTCCAGCTCGTGGTGCTCGCTCTGCCCCACCGTCTCGCCGGGGTCGGCGAGCGCCCCGGAGGCGCGGAAGTGGTCGGGCCGGAGGTGGACGCCGGCCCCGTCGAGGTAGGCCAGCCCGGAGTAGTCGCAGGGAGCCTCGCCCACGGCCACCCAGGTGGAGTCGGTGGCGCCGGCGGTGGGCTTGGCCAGGGTGCCGACCTTGGAGCGCCAGTACTCCAGGCTGCACGAGGAGACGTCGACCTTCACCGTCCGGTAGGAGGCGAGCCGGAACCGGTAGAGCCCTCCGGTCTCCCGGGCGTACTCGGCGTCGAGGCGCTCGATCACCGTGCGCGCCTCGGCCTTCGTCGTCCCGTGCGGACCGGCCGGGGTGGTCGCCGCCAGCACGTGCACGTCATAGGTGGAGACGCCGGTGACCTTGCGGTCGGTGTGGTCGCCCGCGGCCAGCCAGGTGCCGTCCCCGAGCCGCACCGAGGTGCTCCCGTTGCCGGCGGACCCGCGGGCCAGCGGCGGGACGCCGGGGTTCACGACGTAGTCGACTGCCTCGTGCCCGTGCCCGTGACCGGCCTGCGAGCTCGGGTCGAGGATCGCGGTACCCGTCGGGGACGCGACGCCCGCGCCGGCGGGCGGCAGTACCCCGCCCGCCACGACCAGGGCGAGGACGCCGGCGGCACCGGCAGCCCATCTCTTGGGCCGCGTTCCTCGGGGCCCCGTTCTTTCGGACAGGGGCGCTGCGGACCGGCGACGGGGGAGCGACATGGGTCCATGCTCTCCTGCCGGCGACCGCGCCCGTGCAGGAACCTCGACCAGCGTGTCGCTCCGGCCCCGGGCCGGCGGCTTCCGGAGCGGACGGTGACGCCGCGAACTGCGTCGTCGGGACCCCTCGGAGGCAGAATCACCCGGTGACCGAGCCCGTCCTGACAACGCCGCGCCTCCAGCTCCACGCCATCGGTCGGCGTCGGGCCTGGGCGATCTGGCTGGGGGCCGTCTCGGTCTACGTCCTCGCGGTCTTCCACCGCTCCTCCCTCGGCGTCGCCGGTCTGCTGGCCGCCGAGCGCTTCGACGTGGCAGCCACGCAGCTGGCCTCCTTCACCGTGCTCCAGCTGGTGGTCTACGCCGCGATGCAGGTGCCGGTGGGTGTCCTGCTGGACCGCTACGGTCCCCGTGCGTTGCTGCTCTCGGGGCTGGTGCTGATGACCTGCGCACAGGTGGCGTTCGCCTTCGTGCACTCCTACGGTGCAGCGGTCGTGGCCCGCGGACTGGTGGGCGCGGGTGACGCGATGGTCTTCGTGACCGTGATCCGGGTGGTCAACGCCTGGTTCCGTCCCGGCCAGGTGCCGATGCTCACCCAGGTCACCGGCTGGAGCGGCCAGCTGGGCGCGATCGCTGCGGCCACCCCGCTCACCGTGATGCTGGACCACCTCGGCTGGACCGCGACGTTCGGTGCCACCTCCACGCTGGGCGTGGTGCTGCTGGTGGCCGTGCTGTGCCTGGTCAAGGACTCCCCGTTCGAACGGGTGCAGGCCGGGCCGGTGACCGTGGTCGAGCTCGCCCGCTCGGTGCGCACCGTCTGGGCCAACCCGGGCACCCGGCTGGGCTTCTGGGTGCACTTCTGCACGCCGTTCAGCGCCAACCTGCTCACGATGCTGTGGGGCTACCCGTTCTTCGTGAAGGGGGAGGGCCGCACCCCCGGCGAGGCCGGCCTGCTGCTGTCGCTGATGGTGCTCACCTTCATCGTCGCCGGCCCGGTCATCGGCTGGTACATCAAGTCGGATCGTAGCCATGTCGTTCTGTGAGCCAAGGAGTTGT
>JAZQNT010000160.1:0-9679 GCA_045627505.1 Nocardioides sp. | reverse complement strand
CTTGGCCTCCGACTTGGCCTCCGGCTTTGGTCTGGTGCGCCGCGTTGGTCAGGTGCGCCGCGTTGGTCAACTGCGCTGGCGCGCTGCCCTCAGCGTCGGGCCTGCGCTGCGATCGCCTCGACCGCCTGCGCCAGCGCGGGGGAACGATCTCCCTCGGCGAGCGCCTTCAGCACGGGCTTGAGGACCTTGCGGACCTTCGCGTCGGCCACCTCGGCACGCACGTCGGCGCCCGTCACGACCTCCACGGCGCGCTGCTGCGGGTCCACGGCCACCAGCACGCTGCGGGTCGGAGCAGCCATCAGGGCGTGCATCCGCAGGGCCTGCTCACGCGGCTCGTCCGACAACGATCCCAGGAACACCGAGAACTCGAAGCGGCTCGCCTGCTCGGCGCGACGGATCGCCCGGTCGAGCTCGACCCGCTGCCGCGTGGTCAGCTCAGTACGAGCCACTCGCGCCACCGGCGCCCTTGCTCGTCTCGCCGGAGGTCACCGCAGCGGTGGCGCGGGGGCCGCCGGCCCACTCGCCGTCGATGCCGTCGTACTTGGTCTCGCCCTTTCGCAGGTTCAGCAGGAAGACCAGACCACCGATCACGGTGGCGATGATCACCGGCCAGCCGACGAGCAGCATGAACATGGAGAAGAAGTCGACGTCATCCGGGGTGGTCCATCCCTCCGGCACGTCAGCCATGGCCGGAGCCGCCACGATCGCGGAAGCGGCGACGATGGCCGAAGCGGAGAGGCGCAGCGTCGAGCGCAGCGCGCGGGAGGGGCTGGTCACGTGGGTGCTCTTGGTGGTCACGCGCCCAAGGATATCGTCTGCCCCTTCGGAGATCGTCACCGATCCGCCCTCGACGACGTGTGACTGCTCACGCCCGTGCGCCCACCCATGGCTGGGGCCGGCGTGAACACGTTGTTCGGAGCGACGTCCACGGGGCTGAACGGCCCCGTCGAGCCACCCTCCACCCCGCATACTGGAGGGATGCTGCAGCTCCCCTCGCACGCAATGTCCTCCGCCCTGTCCTCCGTTCCTCCCCAGGCCACCCCCCAGCCGAGCGCCGGCGCCCCGGACTTCTGGGCGGCCCCGCGCTGCGCTGCGGACGAGGACATCTGTGGCTGGGTCCTGGACCTGACCGGCAACTCGCGTCTGGCCGACCTGGCCGACCTGGTGCTGGGCAAGCCCACCGCCGTGCTCATGATCGCCCTGCTGGCGCTGATCGCCCAGTGGACCCTGCACCGCCTGGTCGACCGGCTGGTCAGGAGCGCCGAGACCCCCTTCGTGTCCGACCGGGTGGCGGCCAAGATGCTTCCCGACGCCATCGTCGGGCGCAGTTCCGAGGGGGCCTCGAAGACCGACCTGGCCGCCTCCACCCGCCGTTCCCAGCGTGCCCGAACCATCGGGTCCCTGCTCAAGAGCATCATCTCCGGCGTGCTCACCGCGGTCGCCATCACGATGATCCTGAGCGAGGTCGGGGTCGACGTCTCACCGATCCTGGCGAGTGCCGGAATCGTCGGTGTGGCGCTGGGCTTCGGTGCCCAGACGCTGGTGAAGGACTTCCTCTCCGGCATCTTCATGATCTTCGAGGACCAGTACGGCGTGGGCGACATCATCCGGGTGAACGGCGTCCAGGGCACCGTCGAGGCGGTCACACTGCGCGTGACCCGTCTGCGCGACGGCAACGGGACCGTCTGGTACGTCCGCAACGGCGAGGTCAAGGAGGTCGGCAACATGAGCCAGAACTGGGCCCGCGCAGTGCTGGACGTGGAGGTCTCGCACGAGGCCGACCTGTTCACGGTGCGTCGCGTGCTGCTCGACCTGGCCACCGACATGTGGCGCGACGACGAGTTCAACGGACGGATCATTGAGCAGCCCGAGGTGCCGGGGGTGGAGAAGGTCTCCTCCGACGGCGTCGTCGTGCGCCTGTCGGTGAAGACCGCCCCGCTGGAGCAGTGGGCCGTGGCCCGTGCACTTCGCGAGCGGATCAAGATGCGGTTCGAGACCGAGGGCATCGTCGTCCCCCACACCCGCTACGTCAACGACGAGACCGTGTCGGAGGAGAGCAGCGCCGACCCGCTGGGCGGCACCCCCCGCACTCTCGAGACGGCCGGCCAGAACGAGGGCTGAGGCGTGCAGCAGGAGCCGTCGACGAAGCGGGCACCTCACCCTCGGCAGGGCAGAATGGACACCGTGACCAGCTTCTACGACGAGATCGGCGGGATGGACACCATTCGGACCATCGTCGACACCTTCTACGCAGGTGTCGCCGAGGACGAGGTGTTGCGTCCGATGTACCCCGAGGAGGACCTCGGGCCCGCTGCGGAGCGCTTCACCCTCTTCCTGGCCCAGTACTGGGGCGGACCGAGCACCTACGGCGACCAGCGCGGGCACCCCCGCCTGCGGATGCGCCACGCCCCGTTCGCGGTCACTCCGACCTCGGCCCAGCACTGGCTCAAGCACTTCCGTGCGGGCCTGGACGCCGTCGACCTGACGCCGGAGCAGAAGGCGCAGTTCTTGGACTACGTCGAGCGCGCCGCGGCCTTCATGGTCAACAGCGACGACTGATCTCCGGGCGCGGACGTCATAGGGATCGCTGGTCAGGGGCGTCGATTCGTATGACGTCCGGAGTGGTGGTTCCGCACCGGACCCGTGCAGGTGGATGTCAGCGGGCGGCGGGCGCGGTCCACCGGTCCAGGAGATCACGCATCTCGGCGCTGGGCGCGGCGCTGCGCTGGGTGGCGGTGTCGAAGGAGACCATCACGACGCGGCCGCGCGCGTTGACCAGCTCGCCGTCACCGATCCGGGTCTCGACCACCATCGACTTGGTTCCCACCCGCTCGATCCAGCTGTGCGAGGTGTACGGCTCCGGCCGGTGCAGCATCGGCGACACGTAGGCGATCTGGGCCCGGGCCACGACGAACGCGGTGGCGCCCGGGTCCTCCAGCTCCTTGCGGAGCCGGGACATGAAGGCGATGCGGGCCTCCTGGAGGTACTCCAGGTAGGTGACGTTGTTGACGTGGCCGTACGCGTCGACGTCGCTGAAACGGACGTGCTGGGAGTAGGTCCCCTCGGGGGTGATCCACGGCTCGGCGAACCGCAGCGGCTCCGCCGGGGCCTGCGGGCCGGACTCCGCGCCCGTCTGGCCGCTGGGCTCGTCGCTGGGCTCGTCGCTGGGCTCGTCACTGGGCTCGTCACGGAGCGTGGCGAGCAGGGCCTTCTCGTCGGCCGTGATCCGGCGCGGCCGCTCGTCGGCGAAGACGAACGGCGCCAGCACCGTCGACGCCGTGGCGTGCACCAGGCGCTCCCCCTCGCCGCGCCGCGAGACGATCTCGTAGGAGATCGTGAAGCTCGCCGCCCGCACCTGCGACACCCAGCACTCCACGGTCACCGAGTGGTGCAGGCTGAGGGGCGCCAGGTAGCTGATGTCGTGGGAGACCACCACCAGCGCCTCGCTCAGGTCGGCCGTCGCCTCGGCCCGCATCGCCGGAGCGTGGGTGCGGAACAGGTCGACGCGCGCGTCCTGCAGGTAGTCCAGGTACTTCACGTTGTTGACGTGCTGCTGGAGGTCGAGGTCGGCCCAACGCATCGGGCACTCGTAGACGTGGCGCACGCCGGCGATCGTCTCATCCCCCACGTGCGCGGCTGCGGACCGCCCTCGCCGCATGGCCCACCTCCGACCTCGCGCCCGCACGGCAGCAGGTGAGACGGTCGGTGTCATGGCCTTCGAGACGAGCCGGAACTCGAACGCTAATGTCACCCCCATGACTTACCCGGGGGATACCAGATGGCTCAACGAGTCCCAGCAACGTTCGTGGCGCGCGTTCCTGCTCGGCAACACCCTGTTGATGGACCGGCTCGACGACGACCTGCGCCGCAACCACGACATCTCGCTCACCGAGTACGAGATCCTCGTGCGCCTCTCCGAACGTGAGGGGCGCTGCATGCGCATGGCTCACCTCGCCGACGCGCTGGCACACAGCCGCAGCCGGGTCACCCACACCATCGACCGCATGGAGCGTGCGGGCTACGTGGCACGCAGGGCCTCGCCCGACGACGGCCGCGGGGTGGTGGCAGCGATGACCGACAAGGGCTGGGAGCTGCTCCAGGCAGCCGCCCACGTGCACGTGCAGGGTGTGCGCTCGAACCTGATCGACCTGGTCAGCGACGAGGAGTTCGAGATCGCCGGCCGAGTGATGAACGCGGTCGCCGACCACCTGATCGGGCGCCACCCGGCGATGGAGTTCCGCGCCCAGGAGTGAGACCGCGACGCCTGGAGGCAGCGCAGCGCGAGCTTGCCTCCGGGCACGCCGAAGGCCCCGTTCCTGCCGGTGCAGGAACGGGGCCTTCTGTGGCTGAACCGGCCGAGGCCGGGGTGGGTCAGTCGCGGGTGAGGCGACGGTGCGTCACGCGGTGCGGACGCGCGGCCTCGGGCCCGAGGCGCTCAATCTTGTTGGCCTCGTAGGCGGCGAAGTTGCCCTCGAACCAGAACCACTTGCCGCCGTCCTCCTCGTCGCCCTCCCAGGCGAGGATGTGGGTGGCGACCCGGTCGAGGAACCACCGGTCGTGGGAGGTGACCACGGCACAGCCGGGGAACTCCAGCAGCGCGTCCTCGAGCGAGGACAGGGTCTCGACGTCGAGGTCGTTGGTCGGCTCGTCGAGCAGCAGCATGTTGCCGCCCTGCTTCAGGGTCAGCGCCAGGTTGAGGCGGTTGCGCTCACCACCGGAGAGGACGCCGGCCTTCTTCTGCTGGTCCGGGCCCTTGAAGCCGAACGAGGCCACGTAGGCGCGCGAGTTCATCTCGAAGTTCGCGACCTTGATGTGGTCGAGTCCGTCGGAGACGACCTCCCAGACGTTCTTCTTGGGGTCGATGCCCCCGCGGCTCTGGTCGGCGTAGGAGATCTTGACCGTCTGGCCGACGACGAGCTCGCCGCTGTCGGGGGTCTCGTTGCCGGTGATCATGCGGAAGAGCGTGGTCTTACCGACACCGTTGGGACCCACGATGCCGACGATGCCGGCGCGCGGGAGGGTGAAGGAGATGTTGTTCCACAGGGTGCGACCCTCGTAGCCCTTGGTCAGGCTCTTCGCCTCGAGCACCACGT
The DNA here is from genome assembly GCA_045627505.1 of Nocardioides sp. Classification (GTDB taxonomy): domain Bacteria; phylum Actinomycetota; class Actinomycetes; order Propionibacteriales; family Nocardioidaceae; genus Nocardioides. Next base: position 4,586 of record JAZQNT010000160.1, on the reverse strand, counting down.
CGCCCAGGCGCGGACCCGGCGGGATGTTGATGTCCGCGGTGTCGATCTTGCGGGCCTTGTCGGCCTCCGCCGCGAGCTCCTCGTAGCGGGCCAGACGCGACTTCGACTTGGTCTGACGGGCCTTGGCGTTCGAGCGGACCCACTCGAGCTCGCGCTCGAGCATCTTGGCGCGCTTGGCGTCCTTCTGGCCCTCGATCTTGAGGCGGTCCTTCTTCGTCTCCAGGTAGGTGGAGTAGTTGCCCTCGTAGCCGTGGATGGAGCCGCGGTCGACCTCGGCGATCCATTCGGCAACGTTGTCGAGGAAGTAGCGGTCGTGGGTGATGGCCAGGACAGCGCCCGGGTAGGTCTTCAGGTGGCCCTCGAGCCACTGGACCGACTCGGCGTCCAGGTGGTTGGTGGGCTCGTCCAGCAGGAGCAGGTCGGGCTGCTGCAGCAGGAGCTTGCAGAGGGCCACGCGGCGGCGCTCACCACCGGAGAGGTTGTCGACGACGGCCTCCGGCGGCGGGCAGCGCAGTGCGTCCATCGCCTGCTCGAGGCGGGAGTCGATGTCCCACGCGTTGGCGTTGTCGAGGAAGGTCTGGAGCTCACCGGTCTCCGCCATCAGGGCGTCCTGGTCAGCGTCGGGCTCGCCCATCTCCATGTAGGCGTCCTCGAGGCGCTTCATCTTCGACTTGATCTCGAAGACGGCCTCCTCGACGTTCTCGAGGACGGTCTTGCCCTCGGTCAGCGGCGGCTCCTGCTGGAGCATGCCGACGGTGGCCTCGGGGTCCTTGATCGCGTCGCCGTTGTTCGGCTGGTCGAGACCCGCCATGATCTTCAGCAGCGTGGACTTGCCGGCGCCGTTGGGGCCGACAACACCGATCTTGGCGCCATGCAGGAACGAGAGGGTGACGTTGTCGAGGACGACCTTGTCGCCATGGGCCTTGCGCACATTGCGCAAGGTGAATACGTACTCAGCCATGGAACGTGAGCCTACCGGGGCGGGGGCGACAGCTGTCCATTGCCGACCTCGCCCGCCCCACCGGTCGCCCCGGCTCCCCGACCACCCGGACTCCCCCACCGTCAGGCAGCGGGCTCCTCGACCGCCGTGCGGGTGTCCGCGTCGGCGGAGCCAGTGCCCCCGTCGGGCTCTTGGTGAGCCCGGGCGCCACGTCCGGAGGCCTCGTGCGCGGTCCCCGCACCAGCGCCGACGGCCGACCGCTCACTGCGGCTCCCCCTGCTGAACACGCTCCTCCCCCGGCTCAGGTCGTGCCCCACGGAGACGGCGACCACGACGTGTCGGGTGGCGATCGTCCCGTCCTCCCGGGTCCACGACTCGGCGGTCATGCGGCCGGTGACCAGGATCGGGTCACCGGTGCGGACGGACTCCGCGAGGTTGGAGGCCAGCTGCCGCCAGGCCTTGACCGTGTACCAGAGCGTCTCCCCGTCCTCCCACCGTCCGTCCCGCAGACGCCGCGGCGTGCTGCCCACCCGCAGGGTGGCCACCGGTACCTCGTCCCGCACCACCGAGAGGTCGACGGGACCTCCGACGTTGCCACTGAAGGTGATCAGGCTGTCGTTCATGCGTGCTCCCAGGGTCGGGGCCGGACCTGCTGCCGGCCGTGGACCGAGCATCGGACGCGACAGGGCCCGCGAGGAGGAACTCCTCGCGGGCCCTGGGGACGACGTGGGTGACGCCGCGGACATCCGACGCTTGGGGACGGCTCAGGGCCGGGTCCGCCTCCGGTGCAGCAGCACGATCAGCGCAGCGCGGCGGCGAGGCCCTGACGAGCGCTCGCGTAGGCAGCCAACTCCTCGTTCACCGGGCCCACGACCAGTTCGTCGCACACCTCGTTGATCGCGGACCGCAGGCGATGGTCGGCGGCACGAGCGCGGTTGCGCGCGCTCAGGTGCACCAGCCCCTTGCACACCAGGTCGAGCACGATGCCCAGCACGATGCCACCCACCAGCAGCAGCACCGGGGCCGAGACGCCCAACCAGGTCGGGGTGTCGGTGTCGGACCCTGCGGCCGTGCCCAGCAGTCCGACTGCGAGCCAGACCGCCCCGGCCACCGCGGCCAGGATCAGTGCCCACTGCAGCACCCGGACCAGGACGGTCCAGCCGGGGTTCTTCGCCACGCCGAGGTCGGTCGAGGACAGGGCCTTGTCGAGCCGGTCCCCCACCTGCGGCAGGCGCTGCACCGAGGCTCGGCGGACAGCACCTGCCCACTCGGGGCGGAAGCCCTGGGTGGCGTCGTCCACAAGAGCGCGCACCTCGGTGTCGACGCGTGCGCGCTGCACCGGAGTGGCCTGGGGAACCGACGTGCGGGCGGCGCCGGTGAGTTCCTTGCCGGAGTCGCCCAGGTCGAGGTGCAGGCGCTTGAGCGGGTCGGGCTTGAAGCGCGAGGCCCAGGCGGTGACGGGCCAGCCGGTGGCACGGTTGGCGCGCATGCGGCTGGAGTCCTCCACCGCCTTGACGACGGTGGGGACACCGGCCGCGTCGGCGAGCGCGTCCTCGAGCGCGTCCACGCGCTCCTCGGACAGCTGCGGCGCGGGGGCGGTGCCCACGTAGGTCTCCAGGTTGGCGGCGGCGGCCTTGACGTCGGCCTCGAGCCGCTTGCGGGCCACCTTCTTCGAGGCGACCTTCTTCGCGATCTCACCGCGCAGCTCGGCGACGCCCCAGCCCTCCTTGGAGCTGACCGGAATCACCGGCACGCCGGTGAGGCCGTCGGCCACCAGGAGGCGTCGCACGTCCTCCACCATCGCGTTGCGACGCTCCGGGGGGACGCGGTCGATCTGGTTGAGCACGACGAGCATGACGTCCTCGTGCCCCACCAGCTGCGAGAGGTAGCGGTCATGGACCGCGGCGTCGGCATACTTCTGCGGGTCGAGGACCCAGACCAGGAGGTCGGCGTGCTCGACGAGCCGGTCGACCTCGAGGTGGTGCGAGACCTCGGTGGAGTCGTGGTCGGGCAGGTCCAGGAGCACGACGCCGTCGAGCTCGTCCTTCTTCTGCCCCACGCTGAGCATGGAGTCACGGGTCACCTGGTGGCGGGCCGGGACGCCCATCCACTCCAGGAGCTCAGGGGCGCCCTCGGAACCCCAGACGCACGCGGTCGCCCACGAGGTGGTGGGACGACGCACCCCCACCGCGCTCAGGTCGAGGCCGGTCAGCGCGTTGAAGGTCGTCGACTTCCCCGACCCGGTGGCCCCGGCGAGCGCCACGATGGTGTGCTCCGCGGAGATCCGCAGGCGACCGGCGGCACGCTCGACGACGGCGGTGGTCTCGTCCAGCAACTGGTCGTCGAGTCGTCCGCGGGCAGCCTCCACGGCCTGCTCGAGACCGCCTACCCGCGCGCCGAGATCCGATCCGCGCGTGACCAACTTCTTGGCACCTTCGAGCAGAGACGTCATCGTGTCCTCAGACTTGGGGGCGGGCGAGCATTCAAAGGATAGTGCTCCTCTACCACAGCCGGCACATCAGCACACCCGGTCCTCCCCGGAGGGAGGTGGCCTGAGGGAGGTGGCGCCGCACTGCCGTGGCCGCGAGGGGCCCCTCACTCGCCCCCGTGGCGGGCGAAACGCAGGTCGTCGACGCGGCGCGCCGCGCCACGGACATTCTCCGACGCGGCCCGGGGGTCGCCGGCCCCCGCCAGCACCGCGAGGTAGCGGGCGCGCTCGGTCTCGACCAGTTCGTCGACCCGGCGTTCGAGGTCCGCGCGGGCCCGCTCGGCCAGCGACCGGACGGCCTGGTCGCCGAAGACGGCCTCCAGGAGCTTCTGCCCGAGCACCGCACTGCCGCCGGCCACGCCTGCCTCGACCCCGACCAGGGCCCCGCCGGTGTGGGCGAAGACCACGACCATCAGCGCGACCCCGAGCCCGTTGACGCCATAGGCCAGGAAACGGGCGCTCGTGCGCTTGTCGGCACCCTCGGTACGCACCATCTCCAGGACCTCTGCCTGCCAGTCGCGCACGGTGCGCTCGGCCCGACGCCGGAAGTCACGCGAGGCGCGGCTCAGGTCGTGGTCGCACTCAGCCAGCAGTCGCTGCCCCGGCTCCACCGACTGCCAGGAGGCGGCGGCGCGCTCGGCAGCACTCTCCGCATGCTCGAGCAGCAGGTTCTCCAACCCCGACTCCAGCGCGACGGTGACCCGCTCAGCCTGCTGCGGCTTGCCCTTGATCGCGTTGACGAGCTTGTCGCGCAACCACCCGACGCGGTCCTCCAACGACTTGAGCAGCTCACCGGTGCCGACGAACTCCTGCCACCGGGCGAGCACCTCGCCACGCAGCATGGTGCCGTCGGAGAGGGCATCGTGGACCTGCTTCCCGACCTCGTCGTAGGCGGTGTCCACGTCACGGCGCAGTCGTTCGGCCGCCACGGCCTGCTCGGAGGCCGCGTCCGCCACCTCGTGGGCCCGGCGGGCCACGGTGCGGATGGCCCCCTCGAGCGTCTGGCGCACCACCGCCGAGCGAGCCTCGGAGTCGGCGGCCAGGGTGTCCAGCCAGCCCCGCACGTCCGCCACTGCGTCGGCGGGCAGCAGGCCGTCGGCAGACGGCTGGCGCTCGGGCACGGCGAACAGCGGGGAGTCCTTGAGGCCACGGCTGGCC
>JAZQNT010000159.1:0-3925 GCA_045627505.1 Nocardioides sp. | reverse complement strand
CCGCTTGGCCTCCGACTTGTTGATGGCTGCTCAGGAATGACTGCTGGTAGTGCCACCACGGCTCGCCTGTGCGGCGCTGCTCGGCGCGCAGCTCCTCGCACAGGTCCCGGCCCTGCTCTGTGAGCATGTCGCCAGGGTTCGCGTGGATCCATGTTCCGTCGGTACGAACCACGCCTTGCAGTCGCCCCGGGTGACCACGGTGACCTGGCCGGTCTCCACGTTGAAGTCTGCGACCATAGGGGACTGCCCCGACTTTGGTTGACACCTTGACCTGCCTCACACTTTGGTTTCCACTCGTCGTGATGAATCGCACTGGGTTTCGTTCCGCTTGATCAGTCAGGATGGGAACGATGGCCAGGTATACGAACGAGATGCGCGAGCGGGCAGTGCGGATGGTCGCGGAGGTCCGCTCCGAGCACCCACACGAGACCGCGGCACTGCGGCACGTTGAACGGCACTGGGTCTGCTGGACACTCGGGCTGGTGGATGCCAACCAGGAGTTGGTTGGTCCGTTTTCAAGCGTAGAACGTGTTTCGAACTCGGCTGGTGGGACATCTCCGAGGTAGCCGGCAGGCGGTCGTGCTCGTGCCAGTGACCCCACTCAGGGTGGCGAGTTCGAGGTCCTCGACCGTCTTCCCCGGCCGCCCCTCCCGCGCGCGGGAGGGACGGAGGACTCCCACGCGTGCTCGCGTTCGCGTGCGGAGGTTCCATGCCCGGTCGGTGTGCGCCGGTGGGCCTCGGCCGCTGAACCAACGGGCCCGACCCCGACCCATGACCCGACTGATCGTGTCCACCGAGCGTGTCGGGGCGCGGCTGGAGCCGTTTCAACGATAGACGATCCACCATGACACATGCCGGCGAGAATGCTTCCGTGCGGATCGGGACCTGGAACCTCGCGGGACGGTGGGATGGTCGTCATCTCGCTCTCATCGAGCCAATGGACTGCGACATTCTGCTCCTGACCGAGGTCTCCGAACGCGTTGAGTTGCCGGAGTACGATCTGCATCTGGGTCAACTCCTGATGGCGCCCAGGCGTCGGTGGACGGGGATTGCTTCGCGGGTGGGGATGTCTCCCGAACCTGATCCCCACGGCGCGTCTGTCATGGCGACTGTCGGCGGTCTGCGGGTGTGCTCAAGCGTCCTTCCGTGGCGCTCTTGTGGCAAGCGCGACCCGTGGGTCGGCACCACCACCGCTGAGAAGACCGCAGAAGCAGTGTCAGCACTGGAATCCCATTCCCCCGCGATCTGGGGAGGGGACTGGAACCATGCCTTGTCCGGAAGGGAATGGAGCGGCTCCGTCGCAGGGCGGCAGTCCCTTCTGCAGGCCCTTGCACGTCTGAAGCTTCTGGTTCCTACTGCTTCCCTACCGCACCAGTTCCCGGGCCTGCTGGCCATCGACCACATCGCGATTCCTGCGTGGTGGAACGTTCACGCCCACGAGCGCATTCGAGCCTTCGAGCCTTCGAAGGCACAGCGCGTCTTTCAGACCACGACGCCTACGTCGTAGAGGTCCACCAGCCCAGCTGAGGGCGAACCGGCACGAAGATGGACTACGCAGTCAGGGGCCTCGAGGCACTCGACGAGGTGGTTTGCGTTCTCAGGGACAAGGGCTCCAAAGACTCGGGGCAGGCGTCCACCGCATCCACTTGACCTCCACGGCTCTGGGCGGCGTGGAGGTCGGGGTCGTGTCCTTCCCCCATCATGGAGACGGCTGCGGCCAAGGGTTCGTCAACGGCGTCGACACCGTGGCGAAGATCGATGCAGCCAGGGCGAAGCCGGATCCGATCGTCGTGCCCTGGATCGTGCGCCCTGGCGAGTGGATGACGGTCCTCGACGCGCTCGCGGCGATGCGGGGGAGCGGGGCAGGAACCATTCGCGAAAGGCGGCGCGTCCCAGGACCATGACGGGGTGTTGGCGAATCGGGCTCCTGGCCTGCTCGATTGTGCTCGTGGGCGCGTGCTCGGCGGAGGGGAGCGACCCCGACGCGGGTGTGGACTGCCAGATGCCGTTCGAGTTCGCCTCCAGGACGTACTCGCTGGTGTTCGGACCAGAGGTGGGAACCGTGGAGCCAGGTCGTCTCCTGGGCACCGGGCGGTTCGAACTCTGCGAGGATGGCGGTGGGCCGGGCGGGGACACTGCAGCAGTGCACGCCTTGCCTGACGTTCCGGCCGAGCAGGCAGTCGTGCTCCTGGGCGAGCGGAACCGGGGAGCCGTCTACCTCAGCACCGAACCGCCGGCCGCCGCCTGGGACGCCGACCTGCTCGCGGTGCTGGACGCGTGGTCGGTTCAATCTCCCAAGCGCTGACGCGGGCCGACCCGGGTGCGGTTTTCCCGTGGCCTCGTCCTACGGGGCATCACCTTCTCGAGCGTGGCGGTGCCTGCCCGCGCGGGCCACTGGTCCGCCTCGGCGGCTCGGAATCGTCCGCGGATCCGTGGGTCGGCCCACCGAGGTGGTCGTGCATCGTGGGCCTTCGCGGTGGTGCCTGCGGTGTCGGTGCGTGGCCGGCTTCTCCGCCGCGGCGGGGCGCTGCCCTTCCCAGGCTCGCGCAGCGGACGAGGACCACCTCAGCGAAGACCGCCTCAGTCCAGTGGGGCGTCGGCCCAGCCGACGACCCGGCTGCCGATTCCCGAGACCTCGGCGCGCTCGTGGCCGGGGAGCGGAGGCGGCAGGTCGGAGGGACCGTGGTCGTCGCACGTGACGTAGCTGAACGTCGGCCACCACTTCTTCGGCCGCAGCTTCTCGGTGAAACCGCAGACGTGGCACGTCAGCTCGACCCAGACCGCCTTCTTGCCGGTCCGGTTGGCTCGGGACTGCACGAGCCAGGACGGCGGGTTGGCCTCGAGCTCACGCAGCTGTGCCTCGGTGAGGTTCGGGGGGAGGCCGTGCCGGGTTGCCATCTCCAAGGGGATGTCCAGGCGCTGGGCGGCTTCGCGGCGGGTGATCATCACGCTCAACCATAGGCAACTGCCGTACAGGGGGAGTCGGCGGCTCCGCCAGCTGCCTCACCGGCACGTGGGCGGCTCGCTGGGTACGCTGCTGGAGTCATGGCGCCGAAGCTGAGTGCGGGACTGCTGCTCCACCGGGTCCAGGAGACGAGTGACACCGTCGAGGTGCTCCTCGTGCACCCCGGTGGCCCGTTCTGGGCGCGCAAGGACGTCGGGGTCTGGTCGATCCCCAAGGGGGAGTACGAGGCCACCGAGGACCCGCTGGCCGCGGCTCGCCGCGAGTTCGCGGAGGAGCTGGGGAAGCCGCCGCCGCCCGGAGAGGTGCGTGAACTGGGCGTCGTGAAGCAGTCCAGCAGCAAGGTGGTGACTGCCTTCCGCCTGGAGGCCGACCTTGACCTGTCCGACGTGCGCAGCAACACCTTCGAGATGGAGTGGCCCCCGCACTCGGGCGCCCTGCGGGAGTTCCCTGAGGTGGACCGGGCGGAGTGGTTCCCGCTGGCGCTCGCCCGGCGCAAGATCCTCCCCGGGCAGGTCCGGTTGCTCGACCTGCTCGTCGAGCAACTCACCGCTGAGGGCCGACAGGTGGTGGAGGACTGACCCGCCGAGCCAGACGCCCCGCCCAGACCACCCGCCTGGCCGGTCAACGTGCCCGGGTGGCCTTCAGGATGGCGCGCGGTGCCACGGGCTCGACGAAGTGCGTCTTCGGCTTCCGGACGAACTCCACGGTGATGGCCGTGCCCGGGTAGCGGGCGTTGTACCAACCATTCGGGGTGGGCAGGTTGTTGCCGCCGCCCGGTTGGAGCCCCCTGGCCTTCTCCTTCGCCCGACTCATCGGCTTCGGCACCGGGCCGTCGATCCCGATGTGGGCCAGCGGGAGCCGCAGCTCGCGGGCCAGCCGACGCTGGAAGGCCTTCGGCTTGTCGAGGGTGGACCCGACCTCGCCGAACGGGTGGCGCAGGGGGACCACGGAGGTGGGCGC
>JAZQNT010000158.1:0-5342 GCA_045627505.1 Nocardioides sp. | reverse complement strand
ATTGACCAATATTTCAATAATAGGAAATTAGGATATGGGTTCAACGACAAGAATTATTATTCCCTGATATTCCCTGGTATAAAGCAACCGAAAACTGTTGTCAGGAACGCCCAGTAGCGTCGACACGGTGATCGCCACCCTGACGGCAGAGGCAGAGGCAGAGGCAGGGGCGGAGGCAGGGGCAGGCGCAGGGGTGGCGGTCAGGATCTTCACCCCGGTGATCCTCGGCGCCTCCGCGGCCCCGCGCAGTGCCCCACGTGGACTCTGTGGAGCGTCACGGGTGGCCCGTCCCGCCGGGGGCACTCGGGACGCCCCGTGGCGCTCTGCGGGTGCCAGTTGTGGACGTCGGCGAGTGAAGAGCGGATTGGCCCCGATCCCTCGAGGTGACGTACTGTTCTTGGAGCAGCCCTTCGTGGGCTGACTTCGCGTGCCTTCTTGCCGCGTCGGGGTTCTCCGATCCCCGTCACGCGGGTGCGGCCCTCAGTTTCGAACGGTGGCGACACCGGTCGGATCGGGTCACTCAGGGCACCAGGGCGACCGGCATCCGTCGGAAGCATCAACTGAAAACCTGACGCAGCACCGAGTACCCGCGCCCCGCGTGGGCTCGACGTGCGCGTCCTTCCAAGGAGAACATCATGGCAGTCGTGACCATGCGCCAGCTGCTCGACAGCGGCGTCCACTTCGGACACCAGACCCGTCGCTGGAACCCGAAGATGAAGCGCTTCATCCTCACCGAGCGCAACGGCATCTACATCATCGACCTCCAGCAGTCGCTGGGCTACATCGACCGCGCCTACGCCTTCGTCAAGGAGACCGTGGCCAAGGGTGGTCAGATCATGTTCGTGGGTACCAAGAAGCAGGCCCAGGAGGCCATTGCTGAGCAGGCCACCCGCGTCGGCATGCCCTACGTCAACCAGCGCTGGCTCGGCGGCATGCTCACCAACTTCCAGACGGTCGCGACCCGTATCGCCCGTCTGAAGGAGCTCGACGAGATCGACTTCGACGACGTCGCCTCCTCCTCGCGCACCAAGAAGGAACTGCTTCAGATGCGTCGCGAGCGCGACAAGCTGAACAAGTCCCTCGGCGGTATCCGCGAGATGTCGCGCACCCCCGCGGCCATCTGGATCGTCGACACCAACAAGGAGCACCTGGCTGTCGAGGAGGCCCGCAAGCTGCGGATCCCGATCATCGGCATCCTGGACACCAACTGCGACCCGGACACCGTCGACTTCCCGATCCCGGGCAACGACGACGCCATCCGCGCCGTGGGCCTGCTCACCCGCGTGATCGCCGACGCCGCTGCCGAGGGCCTCATCGCCCGCTCCGGTGGCAAGGGTGCCCCGGCCGAGCCGCTGGCCGAGTGGGAGGCCGAGCTGCTCGCCGGCGAGACCACCGAGGCTCCGGCTGCTGAGGCTCCGGCTGCTGAGGCGCCCGCCGCTGAGGCCCCCGCCGCTGAGGCCGACGCTCCGGCTGCCGAGACCAACTGACGTCAGTCAGTCCTCCCACAGACCAACTTTCGAGGAAGAGGATTCATGTCCAACTTCACCGCTGCCGACGTCAAGAAGCTGCGTGAGCTCACCAGCGCCGGCATGATGGACTGCAAGAAGGCGCTGACCGAGACCGACGGCGACTTCGACAAGGCCGTCGACCTGCTCCGCGTGAAGGGCACCGCCAAGGCTGCCGCCCGTGCCGCTGAGCGCGAGGCCTCCTCCGGCCTGGTCGTCACCGCTGGTGGCGCCCTGGTCGAGCTGAAGTCGGAGACCGACTTCGTCGCCAAGAACGCCGACTTCATCGCCACCGCCGAGAAGATCGCCGCGGCGGCCGACGCCAACAAGACCACCGACGCCGAGGCCCTCAAGGCCGTCGAGCTCGACGGCAAGACCGTCGGCGAGATCGTCGAGGGTCTGGCCGTCACCATCGGTGAGAAGATCGAGCTGGGCCAGGTTGCCTACTTCGACGGCAACACGGTCACCTACATGCACAAGCGTGCGGCTGACCTTCCGGCAGCTGTCGGTGTGCTCGTGGAGTTCGAGGGTGACGAGGCCGCCGCCAAGGCTGCTGCCATGCAGGTCGCCGCGATGAAGGCTCAGTACCTCACCCGCGACGAGGTCGCCGCCGACGTCGTCGCCCACGAGAAGGACGTCCTGACCGCCAAGACGCTTGAGGAGGGCAAGCCTGAGGCTGCCGTCGCCAAGATCGTCGAGGGGCGTCTGGGTGCCTTCTTCAAGGAGATCGTCCTCCTCGAGCAGGAGTCGATCGTCGAGTCCAAGAAGTCCGTCCAGCAGGTCCTGGACGCTTCCGGCACCACGATCAAGCGCTTCGTTCGCTTCGAGGTCGGTGCCTGAGCCCCACCAGGGTTCAACGACACACGCGCGGAGGCCGGCTCGGTGGATCACACGATGACCACCGGGCCGGCCTTCCGGCGTATCTTCACCTTCGGCGCACAACGCCGCCAACCCTCTGGCCTCCTGTGAAAGGAACTGGTGTGACCACCACCTACAAGCGCGTCCTGCTGAAGCTCTCGGGAGAGGTCTTCGGAGGTGGAGCGGTCGGAGTCGACCCAGACGTCGTCCAGCACACCGCCCGTCAGATCGCTGCCGTCGTCCGCTCGGGCGTCGAGGTCAGCATCGTCGTCGGTGGTGGCAACTTCTTCCGCGGCGCCCAGATGCAGCAGCGCGGCATGGATCGTTCGCGCGCCGACTACATGGGCATGCTGGGCACGGTCATGAACTGCCTCGCCCTCCAGGACTTCCTGGAGAAGGAGGGGATCGACACGCGAGTGCAGACCGCCATCACCATGGGCCAGGTCGCCGAGCCGTACATCCCCCGCAAGGCGATCCGCCACCTCGAGAAGGGCCGCGTGGTCATCTTCGGGGCCGGCGCAGGCATGCCGTACTTCTCCACGGACACGGTGGCCGCGCAGCGCGCGCTGGAGACCCGCTCCGAGGTCGTCCTGATGGGCAAGCAGGGCGTCGACGGCGTCTACGACGCCGACCCGCGCACCAACCCGAACGCGGTCAAGCTCGACACCCTCTCCTTCCAGGACGCACTGCAGAAGGAGCTGAAGGTCGCCGACGCCACCGCCTTCGCCCTGTGCATGGAGAACAACCTTCCGCTCGTCGTCTTCGGCATGGAGGACGAGGGCGCCATCCTGCGCATCGTGCAGGGTGAGAAGATCGGAACGCTGGTCCGCGCTGAGGGCTGAGCCCCAGCTCGGCCGCACACGGAACCACCCATCCGCCGGCGCCCGCCGGCAGCAGTGAGCAGCAGCGAGAGTAGGAAGTCAATGATCGACGAGATCCTCAACGAGGCCGACGACAAGATGACGAAGTCGGTCGACGCGACCCGGGAGCAGTTCAGCACGATCCGCGCCGGCCGCATCAGCCCCACCGTCTTCAACAAGCTGACGGTCGAGTACTACGGTTCGCCGACCCCGATCCAGCAGCTGGCGACCTTCACGTCCCAGGACGCGCGCACCATCCTGATCCAGCCGTTCGACCAGACCGCGGTCGACGCCGTGGAGCGTGCCGTGCGCGACTCCGACCTGGGGGTCAACCCCTCCAGCGACGGCCGCGTCCTGCGCTGCGTCTTCCCGGAGCTCACCCAGGAGCGCCGCAAGGAGTACATCAAGCAGGCGAAGGCCAAGGCCGAGGACGGCCGCATCTCGGTGCGCAACGTCCGTCGCCAGGCCAAGCAGCAACTCGAGCAGCTCGAGAAGGACGGCGAGGTCGGCAAGGACGACGTCGCCACCGCGGAGAAGAAGCTCGACGGCCTCACCAAGAAGGGCACCGACGCGATCGACGACATGCTGAAGAAGAAGGAGGCCGAGCTGCTCGAGGTCTGACGACCTCTGCAGCGCGTACCTCGCGATGACCACACCCCCTGCCCCCACAGCCCCGACGCCGAAGAAGGACCACGGTCGCGCCGGCCGCGACCTCCCTGCAGCGATCACCTCCGCGGTGGTGTTGCTGGGGCTGGTCGCCGGCACCCTGTGGTTCTGGAAGACCGCGTTCATGGTGGTCGTGGCGGCCGCCATCTGCATCGGCATCTGGGAGCTCGGTCGAGGTCTGAGGGCCAAGGGGATCGACCTGCCCCGGGAGCCGTTGATGGTCGGCGGCGTCGTGATGAGCGCCGTCGCCTACTTCTACGGCGCGGAGGCGCTGGTCACAGCCACCGCGGTCACCGCCCTGGTGACCATGCTGTGGCAGTTGCGCAAGGGCGTCGACGGCTACGTGCGCAACGCCACCGCCGGCGTCTTCACCCTGATCTACGTCGCCTTCTTGGCGTCCTTCGTGGGGCTGATGCTCTCCGAGGGCGGCAGCACCGACTTCCAGCGCTGGGACGACGGGGTGAAGGGCATCGTCATCTTCATCCTCGTCACGGTGGCCTCCGACACCGGCGGTTACGTGGCAGGCGTGCTCTTCGGGAAGCACCCGATGGCACCGGTCATCTCGCCCAAGAAGTCGTGGGAGGGCTTCGCCGGTTCGGCGACCGCCACGGTCCTCGTCGGCTGGGGCCTGGTCACCTGGCTCCTCGACGGTCAGTGGTGGGTCGGCGTCCTGCTCGGCCTGATCGTGGTCGTCATGGCCACGCTCGGCGACCTGGTGGAGTCGGTGATCAAGCGCGACCTCGGCGTCAAGGACATGTCGCAGGTGATCCCCGGACACGGTGGGCTGATGGACCGGTTGGACTCGCTGCTGGCCACCATCGCCCCCACGTGGCTGCTCCTGCACGTCCTCGTCTTCTGAGCTCTCCCTTCTGAGCCCCTTCTGCCGAGGAGCTCGAGTCCTCCGGCTCCTCGGTGAGGCACCCTGACCCGCGCGGCAGGGTGCCTCACCGCATTTGGTGTGCCTAGGATCACCAGCATGGGGAGCGCTACGGAGGGACCGACGGGCCGCGGCGAGGTCGAGGGCCCGGAGGCAGGGGCCGCCGAGGTCGTCGAGACCGACCAGATCATCTGGGACGACGTGGCGGACGAGGACTGGGACCCACGCTGGTGGCACCGGGACCACCCGGTCTTCTCCGCGGTCGCCGGGTTCTACGCGGGCATCGCGTCCGTGACCGTGCTTCCCGCGCTCTACGTGGGGGTGCTGCGATCAGTGGGCTCGCCCGCACAGGTCGAGCGGTACTTCTGGTGGCTCCTGCTGGTGCTCCTGGTGCCGGCGTGGCTCGTGCTCTCGGGGCGCAGTCGACGTGGCGGGCTCTACATGGTCCTCGGCATGGTTGTGACGTTGGCCGTGGTGCTGGGAGTGGGGTTCTCGGTGCTCTGGGTGATGTCACGCTGACCTAACGCTGACCTAACCCTGACCTGACCCTGACCTGACCGAGAGCTGACCTGATGC
>JAZQNT010000157.1:0-3410 GCA_045627505.1 Nocardioides sp. | reverse complement strand
GGTGCTCCTGGTGACGGCACAGGCGATCCCGGACGGCGAGGAGCGTGCCGAGCTCCTGGTCGCCGCGATCGCCGAGGTGGGGGTGGAGGCCCGCTGGGTGTGTTGGGACGACCCGGACGTGGCCTGGGCCGACGCCGACCTGGTGGCCGTGCGCGCGACCTGGGACTACGTGGACCGGCACGTGCAGTTCTTGGCGTGGGCCCGGGCGGTCGAGGCGGTGACGCCGCTGCTCAACGGGGCGCAGGTGTTCGCCTGGAACTCGGACAAGCTGTACCTGGTCGAACTCGCCCGGGCCGGCGTCGACGTGGTGCCCACCCGAGCCGTCGCGTCCGCGCAGGACGTCCGGCACGCGGTGGCGGAGTTCGGGGAGGTGGTCCTCAAGCCGCGGGTCGGGGCCGGCGGCGTGGGGGTCCGGGTGGTCGGGCCGGACGACCTGCTGGGGGCACTGGAGGTGCCCAGCGTCGTGCAGCCGCTCGTGCCCTCGGTGCGCACCGAGGGCGAGATGTCGGTGTACGTCATCGGCGGTGAGGCCGTCGGCCAGGTCCGCAAGGTCCCGGCCGTCGGGGAGATCCGGGTGCACGAGCACCTCGGGGGCCGGTACCAGCGGGCGCTGCTCGACCCGCGGCTCGCCCGCCGCGCCCGCGCGGTCGTCGAGGTTGCGGAGCGTCTGGTCGGGGCTCGCATCACCTACGCGCGGGTCGACCTGTTGCTGTGGGACGGGCGGTGGCGGGTGAGCGAGGTCGAGCTGATCGAGCCCAGCCTCTATCTCTCCCTGGTGCCGGAGAACGCTGCAGCGCTGGCCGCGGCGGTCCGGCGTTGCCTCTCCTGACCTGATCGAACGCCAGCGTTCGCGGTCTAGACAGAAACCCCGGCAATCCCCGATTCAGGGGACCGCGGGGATATGCGTTCCTACACTCGCGAAAGCGGTGCGGCGGGGACAGGTCCACAGGGGTGGAGGTCCCGCGAGCGCCCGGACGACTCGGAGGATCGATGGCATTGCGACGCAGGAACCGCGACCAGCGAGGCGCTGCAGCGGTGGAGTTTGCGCTGATCCTGCCCATTTTCCTGATGGTCCTCTTCGGGATCATCGACTTCGGCTACGCAATCAACCGCGCCTCCCTCGTCAACAACGCGGCGCGTGACGCGGTCCGCGAGGCGAGTTTCGGTGCGACAGAGGCCCAGGTCAAGGCGGTGGCCGACGTGACCTTGGAAGGCATCCCCAACTACAGGGTGGTGGTCTCGTGCAAGAAGAAGGACAACACCCCGTGCGTGTGGACCACCGATGCCAAGAGCGGCGCCGGCGTGGAGGCCATCGTCAGGGTTGAGTACCGGCACGAGTTCATCACCCCGGTGTCGATGTTCTTTTCGGGCGGCCTGGATCTTTCCCGCCAAGCAGTGATGAGGATCGAGGGATGATGCGACAGAAACTGCTCCAGCGTGCCCGCACCTGGCGTGCGCGCCGCACTCGGGACGAGCGAGGTGCCTACGCCGTCCTGATGACCTTCTTGGTGGTCATCGTGATCGGGTTGGCTGCGATCTCGCTGGACCTTGCCTCGCACGTCGAGAGCCGGCAGAACCTCAAGGACAGTATGGACGTCGCCGCTCACGCGGCCGCAGTGGCGTTCGACGAGGACAACCCGGGGCAGGCCGTGGCCGACGAAGCGAGGCGGGCGGCCCGGCAGAGTGGGGACAACGGCCCGTTGGACATCAGTCACTGGTGCGTCGTCGCTTCCACGGGTGACGACAAGCAGGTCAACGTACGTCAGATCCCGTCGACCTGTGATCCGGGCTGGGGTGCGCCGTACAGCACGGCCAACGTCAAGTACGCGGGGCTGGTGTGCGACATCTCGATGTGCTTCATTCCCTGCGACATCGCGAAGGGGAAGTGCAACACGGTCCGCCTCGAAGGGCAGCGTGACGTGGACTACAACTTCGCCCCGCTGATCGGCTACGACAAGGGCAACACGGGTTCGGTCGTCACGGTGGCATGCAAGGGATCGTGCGGTACTGAGGCGCCCAACCCGCTTGACGTCGTGGTCATGGCGGACCGGACGGCGTCGATGAACTCCCAGGACCGCACGGCCATGAAGAGCGCCATCCTGAATTCACTCAAGACGATGAACCCGGCCATGCACCACGTGGCGTTCGGGGCGCTGCACAAGTCCCGCACCTCGGGGTTCACGCACATGTCGGAGTACAGCCGCCCGGAGGCGCCGGCCGTGCCGGTGTACGAGGACTGCCGGCAGTCGAAGTATGGGACGTGGAACAAGTACGGCGCCTGGACGCCCAACGCGGCTGGCAAGGCCTGCGACACGCGAAATGACACCGCCCGCAAGACCTACGAGGCGGCCAAGAAGGTCTGGGAGGACAGCGAGTCCGCGTTCTCCAAGAACACCGGATGGGACGGCACCGGCGATACCAACGGTGACGGGATCTGCCGCGCGGAGGCCGTCCGTGTGGGCACGGGTGCTGGCCGCTCAGCGGCAGGAACGCGGAGCGACGGCACGTGGATTCCCGTGCCGTTCAAGGACGACTTCTTGACCGAGGACGGCGACCTCAACAACTCAAGTGAGCTGGTCGACGGGGTGAACTGCCTCTATGAGTCTGCCTCGGGTGAGTACGGAACGCACCTTGCGGGTGCGCTCAAGGGTGCGGCCAGGTACCTCCTCACCGGCACGCGCCTGCCGTCCGCGAGCTCGCGTCCCGGGACTCCGCGCAAGGTGATCATCTTCGAGACTGACGGAATGCCCGACGAGGTCGGCAGTGCAGGTGGTTCCACGAGCCTCGACAACGCGCAGGATGTCTTCGGGGGCGCGCAGGCGACCAACAATGGCAGCCGGACGGGGGACAAGAGCTGCCAGAACTTCCTTGACGTGGCGGCGAATGCCAAGAGGGAGGACATCCTCGTCATCACCATCGGATTCGGCGACGCAAACACGGCTGGATGCGAGCGCTACCTCGACTACCCCGGCGAGAAGAAGGTCAGGGACGTCCTCGCACAAGCCGCCTCTCCGGCGCCGAGCGGCGAGGTCTCCAAGGCTGGCAACTGCTCCACGCCGAGTGAGCGGGCCGCCGAGAACACCGACGGGGACTACTACTTCTGTGCGGTGGAGGGCGACGAGCTCTCAGACATCTTCCGTACCGCCTTCACGCAGCTCAGCAAGGGCGTGAAGCTTCTCAGGATGCCTTCCTGATCGCGACACGCACGCACGACCACCCGCGTGAACGCCGTCCCGGAAAACCCCCGGGGCGGCGTTTGCACTCCCACAGGTCGAGTGCTAAACATGAGGCTGGCACTCTCCTCAAGAGAGTGACAACACAAGTTTTACTCGCACTGGTGACGTTGAGGTCGCCGGCGCCGGCGAGAAGGGTTCGCCGGAGTCAGAGCGGTCGTCCGTCGCGGGCAACCC
>JAZQNT010000156.1:0-3895 GCA_045627505.1 Nocardioides sp. | reverse complement strand
CTCTTTTGCTTTCCGGCGCGCCTTCTCCGGAGCTTCTTCTATTACCGTGCCTTCGTCCGGTATCACCGCGGTCGCGCTCTCAATGACCGTTCTGTCCGCGTCTGTCATCTCCGTGTCGGAACGGAAATCCGCAGCGTGGTCGGCGTCGTCATCCTGGTCGCCGCCGCAATGGCCGCCCGTTCGCGTCGCCGTCTGCGGGCCGTCCTGCTGGCCGGCGCCACCGGCTACGGCACCGCGGTGCTCTTCGTCGTGCACGGCGCGCCCGACCTGGCCCTGACGCAGGCCCTGGTCGAGACCCTGACCGTGGTCGTCTTCGTGCTCGCGCTGCGTCGTCTGCCGGAGTACTTCACCGACCGTCCGCTGAGCGGCCGTCGCTACTGGCGGATGGCCCTGGGCGTGCTGGTGGGCCTCGTTGCCGCCGGGTTCATGATGGTCGGGGCCTCGGCCCGGATCGCCACCCCGGTCTCCGCGGTCCTGCCCAAGCTGGCCGTCGACTACGGCGGCGGCGACAACATCGTCAACGTCATCCTGGTCGACACCCGCGCCTGGGACACCCTGGGCGAGATCTCCGTGCTGGTCGCAGCCGGCACCGGTGTGGCGAGCCTGGTCTTCCTCAACGTCCGCGGCACCCAGATCCGTCGCGTGCACGAGATTCCGATGCCGGTCGGCGTGACCAAGCAGGCCACCAGCCCCGGACGCCGGGTCTGGCTGCCGGCCCCGCGCACCCTGGCCGCTGAGAAGCGCTCGATCATCTTCGAGGTCATCACCCGACTGCTCTTCCACTCGATCGTCGTCTTCAGCGTCTACCTGCTCTTCGTGGGTCACAACGCGCCCGGCGGCGGGTTCGCCGGCGGCCTCACCGCCGGCCTGGCGCTGGTGATCCGCTACCTGGCCGGTGGTCGGTACGAGCTCGACGAGGCGGCTCCGGTGGACGCCGGACGCGTGATCGGCCTGGGCCTCGCGGTGGCGGCGCTCGCGGCGCTGATCCCGGTGGTCTTCGGCGGCACGATCCTGCAGTCCGCCGTGCTCGACCTCCACGTGCCGGTGATCGGCGAGGTGCACCTGGTGTCCTCGGCGCTCTTCGACATCGGTGTCTACCTGGTGGTGCTGGGCCTGGTGCTCGACCTGCTGCGCGGGTTGGGCTCGCAGATCGACCGTCAGATCTCCGCCGAGCAGAAGGCGCAGAAGGCGGAGCAGTCCGCCGGGGGTCCGGCCGAGGGCCGGACCGCTCGACAGGAAGGGGCCCCGGCATGATGCGGGCTTTGCTCACGGACGGCCTGATCACGGACGGCCTGCGCGCGGCCGGCGGTTCAGGTGGCGGCACCGTCGCCTCCGGCCCGCAGGAGGTCAACCTGACCCTGGTGCTGGTGGCCGCGGGCCTGATCGGCTGCGGCGTCTACCTGCTGCTCGAGCGCAGCCTCTCGCGGGTCCTCGTGGGCCTGGTGATGATGGGCAACGGGGTCAGCATCGGCTTCCTCGTGGCCTCCGGCCCCGCGGGCGAGGCCCCGATCGTCACCGACGCCGAGGGCGTCACCTACTCCGACCCGTTGCCCCAGGCGATGGTGCTCACCGCCATCGTGATCATGCTGGCGACCGTCTCCTTCGTGCTCGCCATGGCCTACCGCTCGTGGCAGCTCAACGGCCACGACGACGTCCAGGACGACACCGAGGACGCGCTGATCCGCCGGATGGCGGCGCGTGACGTCGAGTCGGAGTCGTACCGGGCCGAGCTGGTCGAGGCGGACGAGGAGACGGACTCCGACTTCACCGAGGCCGAGCTCGCCGAGGCGGCGGAGGCGGCCGAGCGGGCCAAGGACCGGGACGGCGAGCACCCCTCGGGCAAGGACCGGCGCAAGGCCCAGCAGAAGGCCCGCGACGCCGCGGACGTGCGGGCCGAGGAGCAGGCCAACCCCAGCGGACGGAACGAGGACCGACGATGAACGACCGCGCCACCTGGGTGGTCGCCCTGCCCGTCCTGCTCCCGATCCTGGGGGCCGGGCTCTCGCTCGTGCTCTCCCGGCGTCCACGGCTGCAGCTGGGGCTCAGTGTCACCGTGCTGCTCGGGGTGGCCCTCACCGCCGGGTGGCTGATGTACCTGGCCGACACCGAGGGGCCGCAGACCCTCTGGGTCGGCGGCTGGCCCGAGACCGTGGGCATCGTCCTGGTGGCCGACCGACTCGCGGCGCTGATGCTGCTGGTGAGCGCCGTCGTGACCCTGGCGGTCCTCGGGTACTCCATCGGTCAGGGCATGGTCGAGGACGAGGAGTCCGCCCCGCTGGCGGTGTACCACCCGACGTTCCTGGTGCTGGTGGCCGGCGTGGCCAACGCCTTCCTCGCCGGGGACCTCTTCAACCTCTTCGTCTCCTTCGAGATGCTGCTCTTCGCCTCGTACGTGCTGCTGACGCTCGGTGGCACCGGGCCGCGCATCCGCGCCGGCACGATCTACGTCCTCGTCGCGCTGCTCTCCTCGTCGCTCTTCCTGATCACCCTGGCGGTCACCTACGCCGCCACCGGGACGCTGACCCTGGCCCACCTGGCCGGGCGTCTGGCCGAGCTCGACCCGGACGTGGCGATGATGATCCAGCTGCTGCTGCTCACCACGTTCTCGATCAAGGCCGCGGTCTTCCCGCTCTCCTTCTGGCTCCCGGACTCCTACCCCACGGCTCCGGCGCCGGTGACGGCCGTGTTCGCCGGCCTGCTCACCAAGGTGGGTGTCTACGCGATCCTGCGGATGCAGACCGTGCTCTTCCCCGACTCACCGTTGACCGACCTGCTGCTGTGGACGGCGCTGCTCACGATGCTCGTCGGCATCCTGGGCGCGATCGCCCAGAGCGACATCAAGCGCATGCTCTCCTTCACCCTGGTCAGCCACATCGGCTACCTGGTGCTGGGCATCGCGATCGCAGGCCAGGCCGGATTCTCCGGCACGATCTTCTACGTTGTGCACCACATCACCGTGCAGACCGCGTTGTTCCTCGTGATCGGCCTGGTGGAGCGTCGGACGGGCTCGACGTCGATGTTGCGGGTCGGTGGACTGGCGCGTCTGGCGCCGCTGCTCGCGGTGCTCTTCTTCGTCCCCGCGATGAACCTGGCCGGCATCCCACCGTTCAGCGGATTCATCGGCAAGGTCGGTCTGCTGCAGGCCGCGGTGGACCTGGACACCCCGATGGCCTGGGCGCTGGTGGTGGCCGGCGTGGTCACCAGCCTGCTGACGCTCTACGCCGTGGGCAAGATCTGGGTGGTCGTCTTCTGGCGCACGCCGGCCGAGGCGCACGAGGCGCTGGTCGAGATCAACGCGCTCGAGGCACAGCCCGGCGTCACCAGCCGCACCCGTGCCACCGAGTCCCGCGCCCACCTGCACACCTCGCGCGGGGCGGTCCCGGCCGCCACGATCGCCGAGGCCCAGCAGGTGACCTCCGCGGAGGTGGACGAGCTCGACTTCCACCAGCTGATCCAGTCGGGGCGTGACACCAAGCACCTGCCGCTCTCGATGCTGGGACCGGCGTTCGCGCTGGTGTGCGTGACGATGCTGCTCACCCTGGTGGCCGGCCCGCTGTTCGGCTACACCGATCGCGCGGGCTCCGACCTGGTGGACCGCACCCCCTACCTACAGGCCGTGCTGAGCGGTGCCGGAACGGAGGCGGACCGGTGAGTCCCCAGCTGAAGGTGCGACGCGACGGCACCACGCGGCCGGCGCGCTACCGGGTGCTGCAGCCGTGGTCGATCCTCTGGCTGACCCTGTTCTGGGTCGGGCTGTGGGGCAGCTTCTCGCTCGGCAACCTGCTGCTCGGCCTGGCGATCGCGGTGCTGGTCTCGTGGACCTTCCCGCTGCCGCCGGTCGACCTCGGCTCCAGGGTGCGGGTGCTGCCGCTGCTGAAGCTGCTCGCGATCTTCC
>JAZQNT010000155.1:0-5025 GCA_045627505.1 Nocardioides sp. | reverse complement strand
ACAGCGTCAGCATCCCGGACAAGCCCGGCCAGATCGACGGCACCGTCAGCCTGCGCGAGCAGGACGGTGTCACCACCGAGACCGTCGACCTGATGGTGAAGGTTCCGGTGCCGTTGGTCGGCGCGAAGCTGGAGAGCGTGGTCGTCGAGCTGCTGGAGGCCGCCCTGCGCACCGAGCACGAGGTGGGCGTCGCCTTCCTTGCCCGCTGACTTGGTGGCCCACTGACTTGGTGGCCCGCTGACTACTGGTGGGCAGGCCGGGTGGCTGGTCAGACCAGGTGGCCCAGCTCGCCGGGGATGAACCAGGCCAGGTCGTCGTCCGGGTCCGACTCCGGTGTCCGGTCCTCGGTGTCGAGGTGGGCGGCCACCAGTTGGCGGGTCGGGAGGCGCTCGCCGGGCACCGGCACGGCGTCTGCCTCGAAGACCAGCACCACCCGGCGCAGCCCCGGGACCGCGCTCGCAGTCGCGAGGGCGGTGGAGGCGTCCGCGGCGGTGAGCAGCGCTGCGTACTCCGCCTCCTCCTCCTCGGACTCCGCGACCACCAGGTCGACGCCCTCAGGCACCACGAACTCACCGGCGGCCACCTCGTCGCCCAGGGTGGCGGTGGTGGTGGGCAGGTAGACGCGGACGCTCACGGCTTCTCCTCCGGGGTGCTGGGCCCGGGACCGGCGTCGCGCTGCGCGCCCGTCCCACTGCCCGACTTCTTCGTCCCGCCACGCGCTGCGGTGGAACGCTTCGAGCCCCCAGTCTGGCTGGCCCTCGCACCGCGGCGTCCACGCGGGGCCCTCTCCCGGACCCCCGAGACGGTGTCCCGCAACTCCTCGAGGGCCTCGACGAGGCACGCCCCGAGGACCTCTGCGTCGGGCACCAGGTCGCGGTCCGCGGTGATTCCGTAGAAGACCTGCCCGTCGTAGGAGGTCACCCCGATCGCCAGCCCGTGGCCGGGGACGAGCGGATGGATCGGGTAGCTCTCGACCATCTGGGCGCCGGCCGCGTACAGCGGGAACTGCGGCCCCGGCACGTTCGTCACCGACAGGTGGAACCCCTTGCGCAGCTCGCGGGTGGCGACCCTGGACCCCAGGGCGTGGAAGGTCGTCGGGGCGAAGCCGGCGATGTCGGTGAGGCGCTGCGCGCTCACCGAGCGGCCGGTCTCACGGTGTCCCTGGAGCCCGTAGTTCACCTGCAGCAGCCGCACCACCGGACTCACCTCACCCACGGGGAGGTTGACCTCGAGGCCGATCACCTGGGTGCCCAGGGAGGTCGCCTCGAGCTCGTCGTCGATCACCGACATCGGGACCAGCGCCCGCAGCTGCCGCAGACCGAAGAGCGCCTCGTCCCGGGTCATCAGCCACGCGCGCAGTCCGCCGGTGACGATGGCCAGGACGACGTCGTTGACGGTCGTGCCGTGGACCCGCCGGATCCGCCGGTAGTCGGCCAGGTCGGTGGCGACGGTCACCACGCGACGCTGCTGGGAGAGCTGGCCCTGGAACGGGGCGGGCCCGGTGGTGCCACGACCGGAGAACACACCCGCCACCTGGGTCACCCCGTCGACGACGTGCCCCGCCCGTCGGCGCAAGGACTCGACGTTGCTGCGGACGGAGGCCGCCAGGGTCCTGGGCGACTCCAGGTTGTCGGCGACCGCTGCCAGCACCAGCGAGGCAGGCGTGGGCGAGCGGCGGGGCCGCCACTCGGCGTCGTGGCCCAACGGTCCCTGCCTCGGGTCGGTGTCGAGCACGACCTGACCGAGGTCGACGGTCTCGACCCCGTCGACGAGGATCTGGTGGGACTTGGAGAGCACCGCGACGCGTCCCCCCTCGAGTCCCTCGATCACGTAGACCTCCCACAACGGCCGGCTCCGGTCCAACGGACGCGAGACGATCCGGGCCGTCAGCTCACGCAACTGGTCCATGCTCCCGGGGCGCGGCAGCGCGGAGCGGCGTACGTGGTAGCCGATGTCGAAGTCTGGGTCGTCCACCCAGATCGGATTGGCGAGCTGTCCCGGCACCTGCAGGATCCGCTGGCGGTAGCGCGGGACGTAGGAGATGCGGTCCGCGGCCATCTCCGTCACCCGAGCGTGGTCGAACGCCTGCCGGTCCGGTGCGAAGACCTCGAGTGTGGCGTTGTGCATGGGCGTGGAGGCCGACTCCATCGAGAGGATCGCGAGATCGCGCGGACGGAGTCGATCGTTCATTTACGCCCTCCTGGGCCCGGGTTGGTGTGGCATGGGATTCTGGCAGAAACTTCCCCGTCCTAGGAGTCACGACCAGATGTCCGTCCAGTCGGTTCCCCACCCGCGTCGCGCCCTGGTCGCGATCGTCTTCCTGGCCACCGTGGCCCTGACCCTGACCGGCTGCTCCAGCGACTCCGGTGACGAGAAGGACGGCTCGCCGAGCCAGCCGCAGACGGTCCGGATCACGCTCACCCAGGACGAGGTCTCCCCGTTGGGCGAGCGCCTGAAGGTGAAGGCGGGCGAGCCGCTGGAGGTGGAGATCACCGCGGACCGCGCGGGGTCGCTGCACGTGCACTCCAACCCCGAGCAGGAGCTGGAGTTCGTCGACGGCACCGTGACCCGGGAGCTGACGATCGAGCAGCCCGGCGTGGTCGAGGTCGAGAGCCACGACCCCGACGTCGTGATCCTGCAGCTCGAAGTCCGCTGACGTGACGGAGACGGGCACCGCGCTCGTACCCCGATCCCTTCCCCCCGGCGGCCAGCTGGGGGCGCACGGCATCGGCGGTGCCAAGGACCTCCCGATCCCGCCCGAGTACGCGGTGATCGGTGCCGTCCTGGCCCTGTTGGTCTCGTTCGGGGTGATGGCTCTGGCCTGGCGGACCTCGAGGTTCGAGTCCCGCGAGCCGCACCTCGCGGTGCCCCGGCTCGGCGCCCTGGTCGACCACCCGGCCTTCACGGTCCTCACCCGGACGCTGGGGATGGTGGCGTTCGCGTACTGCGTCATGTGCCTGACGATCGGTGAGGACCTCCTGACCAACCCGATCTTCGGCATCGTCTACGTCCTGCTGTGGGTGGGGATCGTCCCGGCCAGCCTGCTGTTCGGGACGGTCTGGAAGCAGTTCAGTCCGTTCCGGACGATCGCAGCCGGGATCAACCGGCTGGGCGGGATCGACCCGGAGGTGGGCATGCGGGCCTACCCGGAGAAGCTGGGCCTGTGGCCCGCTGCGATCGGTCTCTACCTGTTCGTGTGGATGGAGCTGGGGGTCTGGTCCCAGGGCACCGAGCTGGGCGGGCTGCGCCTGTGGCTCGCGGTGTACCTGGTGGCGATGGTCGTCGGCTCCGCACTGTGGGGCAACCGCTTCCTGGAGTCTGCCGACCCGTTCGAGGTCTACTCCAACCTGCTGGCCAAGCTGTCGGTGTGGGGTCGTGACAACCGTGGCGGGCTGGTGGTCATGTCGCCACTGCGCAACCTCGCCAGCGTCGCCCCCCGCCCCGGGCTGGTGGCCGTGGTGGCCGTCCTCTTCGGCTCCACCGCCTACGACTCGTTCCACGAGTCCCCGCAGTGGGTGAAGTTCGTCCAGTCCAGCGACATCTCCACCAGCCTGCTCGCCAACAGTGCCTTCCTCGCGTTCAGCGTGGCGGCCTGGGCGATCTTCACGGTCGCGACGATGTCCACCCGGGTCGCCCCCGGGACCCGACGTCGCAGCCTCCCGCCGCTCTTCGCGCACTCGATGGTCCCGATCGTCGTGGGCTACGTGGTGGCGCACTACTTCACGTTCCTGGTCACCGTCGGCCAGGTCACCGTCCAACAGATGAGTGACCCGCTCGGCCGCGGCCAGGACTGGTTCGGCACCGCCGACATGGAGATCAACTACTGGTTGTCCTACCAGGCCACACTCGTGGCCTGCATCAAGGTGCTGGCCGTGGTCACCGGGCACATCCTGGGCGCGGTGGCCTCCCACGACCGGGCACTCACCGTCCTGCCCCCCTCGCACAAGGTGCTGGGGCAGCTCCCGCTGCTCCTCGCGATGGTGGTCTTCACGAGCGGCGGGCTCTACCTGCTGTTCGCGGCCTGAGCCGGGGTCGCTCGGCCGGCCGCTGACGTCGGGCCGGACGGTCCGGCACCGTCTCGGGGCGCACCGCGTCGAGCACCCCGTCCAGCGCCGTCGCCAGCGCCGAGGGGCGATGACCCACCGGTTCCCCGGCGACCAGCGCCCGGTCAGCAGCCGTCCTGTCGTCGGGCAGGAAGTGCAGCGAGTGGACCGGAACCAGCTGGCTCACGACGTCGGCCATCTCCCGCTCGCTCCACCCGAGCGTGGGGCGCGTGCGGTTGACCACCACCCGTGCCTCGAGGCCGCCGGTCGCCTCCCGCAGCTCCATCAACCCGTGGGCCAACCGGGTGAGGCCGACCGGGTCGGCACTGCCCACCACCAGGACGGCGTCGGCGGCTTCCAGCACCTCGAGCGTCCAGGCGCCCGACGCGCCCGGGACGGCGTCCTGGTGCAGGTCGCTGCCCAGGTCGACGACGACGTCGGCGAACGAGGCGACGGCAGCCACCACCTCCGGGAGCGTCCCCGCCAGCACCTCCTCACGGCGGTCAGGCCGCGGCAGGCCGGTCAGCACGCCCAGACGAGGCCCGAGCGCGCGGCACACCGACTGCACCCGTCCCGGGAGCGTGCCCGCCACCTGCAACCGCACCGCGGAGAGCAGGCCGGAGACCTGGTCCAGGACCCCCAGGTGCTGGGCGACTGCGGCGTTCGGGTCCGCGTCCACCACGATCACCGGACGCCCGCGGGCCGCCAGAAGGCTGGCCAGGCCGGTGGCGACGGTGGTGCGGCCGGGAGCCCCGACCGGACCCCAGACCGCCAGCACCTGGCCGTCCTGCGCGGGCACCGGTGTCACCGTGCCGCGGTCCGCACCGGCAGCGATGCCGACGGGGCCAGGTCGGCGTGCCGGGCCGGGAGGGCGTGCCGGGCCAGCAGGATCGGCCGGGCCGGTCAGGGCGCGCAGCAGCGCCGGCAACTGGTCCAGTGACCCTGCGTCGGTGGCGGTGCAAGTCGGAGGCCAAGCGGTCTT